>CABZLA010000010.1 GCA_902526435.1 uncultured Prochlorococcus sp.
AGAATTAAAAGTAGAAGTTAATAAACAGAATTTTTCTAATTTGCAAGATGATACAGAAGTTAAATTGGGAGATTTTGATGATGATTTTACTTGGTCAGCAATGGTGTTGGCTGCTCAGGGCAAAAAAGTAAATGAAATATCAATTGATGAAATAGATTGGTTGAGTAAATTACGAAGAGGATTAGAAGAAACAAGAAAAGGTTTTGTATCAGAATTATTAGATAAATTAGGAGATGATCCACTTACACCAGAATCTTTAGATGATTTAGAAACGCTATTAATAAGAGCTGATGTTGGTATTGATTCAACAGATAAAGTAATTAATGCACTTAGGAAAAAATTAAATGAAGAAGTTGTTGGAGGAGAAGAAGGAATAAAATTTTTAAAAGATGAATTACGAGCAATCATTGAAAAACCAATAAAAAATTCTGGAACAAATATTCTTGCTCCACAAAAAGGGAAGTTGAATGTTTGGCTAATAGTGGGAGTAAATGGAGTTGGAAAAACAACAACTTTGGGGAAACTCGCTTATTTGTCATCAAAAAGTAACTACAAGACTTTAATAGCAGCAGCAGATACTTTCAGAGCGGCAGCTGTAGAACAATTACAGGTATGGGGAGATAGAAGTAAAGTAGATGTTATTTCGAATCAATCAAAGAATGCAGATCCAGCAGCAGTAGTTTTTGATGCTATTAACGCAGCAAATAAACGTAAAAGTGACCTGTTACTCGTAGATACTGCAGGAAGGCTCCAAAATAAAAATAATCTTATGGATGAATTATCAAAAATAAAGAAAATTATTGATAAAAAAGTTCCTAATGCAATTATTGAATCTTTATTAGTCTTAGATGCTAGTCAAGGACAAAATGGATTAAAGCAGGCAAAAAGTTTTGCAAAATCTGCCAATTTAAGTGGTGCAATTATTACTAAATTAGATGGCACTTCAAGAGGCGGGGTTTCTCTTGCTGTTTCTGCAGAAGTCAATCTGCCAATAAGATTTATTGGTGCTGGAGAGGGAATTAAAGATTTAAGACCTTTCAATAGCTTTGAATTTGTTGAGGCTTTGCTTGCTGATAGATAAAAATTTAATTAAATTTTTTTAAAAACGAATTTTTAGTGTTACAACATACCTATGGCTTCTGTTTGTTTTGTCTGAAAATCAAAAACAACAATTATTGTCTAATGACATAATTCAAGAATTTTTAGAAAAGGATCATAAACTTCTTCTTGATGAGAATGATAAATTTATAGAGATAGTAGCTTCATTATCCTATTATTTAAAATCCTTTTCAAATATTAAAAGATTTCTGGAGTATATTTCTTTAATTTTAAAACATACTTTCAATCAACAGCTAAGTCTTATTATTCCTCTAAATGAAAAAGGAGAAATATGGAAAGAAAATATTAAGTTTGCCGGGGCAACAATAAATTTTAAAATGGATACTGAAATTAAATGTTATTTAAACAATTTTGATTTTTCTAAAAATTTTAAACTAAAAGAAGGAACTTCTTTCGAAAAAGATTTAAATAATAAATTTAAAGAATATATAATTAAGTCATATAAAGTTTTGTCTCGAGGGAAATGTAGAGGATTTGTATATACCTTTAAAAAAGACTCTTTAAATAATTCTTTAAAATATGAACGTAATTTAAACTTTATTATTAGTTGTTTGGCAATTGGTTTAGAAAATTATTCATTAATTAAAACAAAAAAGAAGCATGAAAACGTAGCTAGAGAAATTTCTATTGGAGCAGAAATCCAATCGCAACTATTACCCGATTTTTGTCCAATTATTTATGGCGTGGATTTAGCTGCGCACTGTAGACCAGCTCTTCAATTAGGAGGAGATTATTACGATTTTATGTCTTTGAAAACAAATATCTCTAAAAAGAGGCGGGAAAAGTCAAGGTGGGCTTTAGTTATTGGAGACGTTATGGGGAAGGGCCTTCCTGCAGGACTTTTGATGACCATGTTAAGGGGAATGCTAAGAGCGGAGGTTTTGACTGGGTTGCCTCCAGATAGAATATTACATGATTTAAATCAGTTAGCTATTTATGATTTGGATCAATCGCATAGATTTATAACTTTATTTTATTCTGATTATGATCCTAGAACAAAAAAATTAAGGTATGCAAATGCTGCACATAATCCTCCTCTGCTTTGGAAAAGCTCTGAGCAAAAAATTATAAAATTAGATTCAGAAGGCTTTGTTCTTGGTTTGCAAAATGATGCTGAATATCAATGTGGTCAAATACAACTTCATAAAAAGGATGCAATTCTTTACTATACAGATGGAGTAACTGAAACTTCGAATGCTTTAGGCGAAAGATTTGATGAAGAACGTTTAATTAAATCCTTCTCAAAACTATGTCAGCAATCACTTAAATCCAAAGATATCTTAAATAAAATTTATAAGATATTAGATGAATTTACTGGTGAAAATAGACAATTAGAAGATGATGCTTCTATCGTAGTCTTTCAGTTAGATTAGATTTTTTGTCACATATATAAAATAATGCTTTATTAGAAGTAACTAAAGTTTAATCCATATGTCTAAAGTTTGGAGTAATAGATTTGATGGAAGTCTGAATCCTTTTATTGAAGAGTTTAATGCTTCAATCAGTTTTGATAAAACACTCATTTTTGAAGACATAGAGTGTTCTATAGCTCATGCAAAAATGCTAAGTAAAACTAAAGTTTTGTCCACTGCTGAATCCCTAAAAATTATCGAGGGTTTAGAAATTATAAAAGCAGATTTTCTTGAAGGCAAATTTTGCCCTGGAGCTCCATCGGAGGATATTCATTATTGTATTGAAGAAAAACTAATTAATTTAATTGGTGAAACTGGAAAAAAATTACATACTGGTAGAAGTAGAAATGATCAGGTAGGAACAGATATTAGATTATGGTTGAGAAAAAAAATTGATAATATTGATATATTATTAAAAGAATTACAAAATTCTTTATTTTCGATTGCTGAATCAAATATTTATACACTAATACCTGGTTATACCCATATGCAAAGAGCTCAACCTCTTTCTCTTGCGCATCATCTTTTGGCGTATCTTGAAATGTTTCAAAGAGACCGTGAAAGGCTTGAAGAAGTTAGAGCTAGGGTTAATATTTCACCCTTAGGCGCAGCAGCTTTAGCAGGTACAAAAATTAAAATAGATAGATATTTTACAGCTGAAGAATTAGGATTTGAAAATATTTATAAAAATAGTATTGATGCAGTAAGTGACAGAGATTTTTGTATTGAATTTGCTTCAACTTCTTCTTTAATAATGTCACATTTGAGTAGAATTTCTGAAGAAATAATTTTGTGGGTTACTGATGAGTTTTCTTTTGCAAAATTAACTGATAAGTGTTCGACTGGAAGTAGCTTAATGCCTCAGAAGAAGAATCCAGATGTTCCTGAATTAATAAGGGGTAAAACAGGCCGCGTTTATGGACATCTTCAATCTTTATTAACAATGATAAAGGGCGTGCCTCTTTCATATAATAAGGACTTCCAAGAGGATAAAGAGCCAATATTTGACACAGTAGATACTATTTCTTCTTGCCTAAAAGCTATGACAATTTTATTAAATGAAGGAATAGAGTTTGATGTTGAAAAGTTAACGGATTCTGTCCATAACGATTTTTCTAATGCAACTGATTTGGCAGATTATCTAGTATTTAAGAAGGTTCCTTTCAGAGAGGCATATCAAGTGGTTGGAGATATTGTGAAGTATTGTTTAAGAAAAAACATCTTATTTAAAGATTTAAAATTACAAGAATTTCAATCATTTCATAATGAATTTAAAGAAGATATTTTTGAAAATATCAATCCTATGAACGTAGTCAAGTCCAGAAATAGCTTAGGTGGAACAGGATTTGATCAAGTTAAAATTGAGTTAAATAATTGGAAGAAAAAATTATTCACCTAAATCTCAAGTAATTTTCTACAACAAGGTATGTATTGAAGTAGAATAATATAGTAATGTATATAAGCTACTTAAAAGGTAGTTTTTATCTTGGTTATTTCTTTAAAGTTGAGTTTCAAGTGAGTATTTTTGTTGGCAATTTGCCTTTCCGCGCAGAGCGAGAAGACATCTTAGAGTTATTTACACCTTACGGTGAAGTTATGAATTGTTCTCTTCCCTTAGAAAGAGATACAGGTAGAAAAAGAGGTTTTGCTTTTGTCGAAATGGCAGACGAAGCACTTGAGACATCTGCTATTGATGGTCTTCAAGGAACTGAGCTTATGGGAAGGCCTTTAAGAATTAATAAAGCCGAGCCAAGAGGCGGCGGCGGCTCACGCAGAGGCGGCGGTGGCGGCAGAGGCGGTTACGGCGGTGGCGGTTATGGCGGTGGCGGTAATGGCGGCGGTTACGGCGGTGGCGGTAATTATTCTGAACCTGCTTCTTCTTACGTTAATAAATCTTCGGGAGCTGAAGGTTGGGAAGATAGAAGTTATGGAAATTCTTCTGAAAATTCTGACTTTGAAAATGGCAGAAGTAGAAGAAAAAGGAGTGTTGCAAGCAATTCTGAAATATCTAAAGAGGGGAATTAAAAACCCATTTTTTGTAACTCTGAAGCATGTTTGCTTAAGAAATCAATACTTAATTCTTGTTTAATTGATTTGGTAGAAATTTCATTTCTCCAAATCTTTGCGTTTGGAATGCCTTCCACAAGATTAATAAGATGTTTACAAATATCCCAAGTTTTGCCTCCATTTTTTAAATGTTTTTCAATGTAAGGAACCAATGAAAATATAATTTCGGAAGCTTTTTTGCTTTTAGTATTTTCTCCGTAAATTTTTTCATCAATTTCAGACCACCTTAAGGGATATTTGTAAGCTGATCTTCCTATCATTACACCATCTAAAATATTCAGTGCTTTTATGCATTGATCAATATTGGTAAAACCTCCATTTATCTCAATAATTAGGTTTGGATTGTTTTTCTTTAATTTCTCAACTACATCATATTTAAGTGGAGGTATGGTTCTATTTTGTTTTGGATTTAGGCCTTTTAATATTGCCTTTCTTGCATGAACAGTAAATCTGTCTGCTCCAGCATTTGCAACTTCTTTTACGAAACTATCTAATTTATCAAAACTATCTTCTTCATCAACGCCAATTCGATGTTTGATAGTAACGGGTATACTACAATTATTCTTTAGTGATTCTATACATTTCGCTACTTTGTAAGGTTCTTTCATAAGTGAAGCTCCAAAGTTTCCGGAACATACTCTTGGGCTTGGACATCCTACATTAAAATTAATTTCATCATATCCCCAATCTTGAGCCATTTTTGCAGCCTCTTCAAGCATTTTTGGGTTGTCTCCCCCAAATTGAATTGATAATGGGTGTTCTTCTGAATTAAAGTCTAAAAACCGTTCTTTTTTGTCTGTATAAATTAAACTCTGAGCTACTATCATTTCAGTATATAGGAGTGCTTTAGAGCTTATTTTTCTTATTATCATCCTAAAGTGTTTGTCTGTACAATCCATCATTGGAGCAACACTTATTTTATGTAGATTGTTTATAGTATTAATCTGGTATCTTTTCATTAAATTCTATTTGAAATATTTGAGAATATGAATCAATTTTTATCTAGAAGATTATTTATTTTAATTCCTACCATGTCAATTTTGAATTTTATTCTTAAATCAAAGAAAGTATTAGCTGCATCTGCTGCTTCTGATGAAGACTGGAACTTATCAAAAGAGGAGTGGAAAAACAAACTTAGTCCAGAATCTTATTATATTTTGCGTGAAGAGGGTACTGAAAGAGCATTTAGTAGTCAGCTAAACAATGAGAAGAGGAAAGGTATTTTTTATTGTGCAGGCTGTAATCAGCCTCTTTTTACTTCTGATACTAAATTTGATAGTGGTACTGGCTGGCCTAGCTTCTGGGATCCAATTCAAGGTTCTATAGATACGAAGGTAGATTTTAAGTTAATTGTTCCAAGAACAGAATATCATTGCTCAAGATGCGGCGGACATCAAGGTCATGTTTTTAATGACGGTCCTTTACCAACAGGTAAAAGATATTGTAATAATGGTCTTGCTTTGAAGTTCATAGCCGAATAACTTATTAGTGCGGCCTTCCGCAACTTGTTTTGTTCGTCAATTTAATTCACAATAGTCTTAATAAAGTTTTAAGGTAATGATTGAAAAACAATCAGATAATTTCAACAATCTAGAAGGGAATGTTTCTGAAGAGGTTAATAAAAATGATGATTCTTCTAAAATTGAAAATCAAGTCAGCGAAGATAAACAGTCACCTGATGTAGATGATGAAAATATTTATGCTGAAGATTTGAAAAATACAATAACTAATAACGACGCAAGATTAGAACAACTAGAAAAAGAGCATGAAACGTTAAAAAGTCAGTATGTAAGAATTGCTGCCGATTTCGATAACTTTAGAAAAAGACAATCTCGAGATCAAGATGATTTAAAAGTTCAACTTGTTTCCAAAGCTTTAACAGCAATATTGCCTATTGTTGATAATTTTGAAAGAGCAAGACAACAACTAAAACCCGAAAGTGAGGAGGCTCAAACATTGCATAGAAGTTATCAAGGACTATATAAACAATTAGTGGAAGTTTTAAAACAACAAGGAGTTTCTCCAATGAGGGTAGTTGCACAACAATTTGATCCAAAGTTGCATGAAGCTGTTTTAAGGGAACCAAGTCAGGAGTTTCATGAGGATATAATTACTGAAGAATTACAGCGTGGATATCATTTAGAAGGTAAGGTGTTAAGACATGCATTAGTTAAAGTTTCAATGGGTCCAGGTCAACAAAATTCACAACAGCCTGAAGAAAAGGATAAAGTTGAAGAAGATATAGATTCAGAGAATTCTATCTCTGAAGATAATTAAATCCTTTTTATGAATAGTTGAGTATTATTTAATGGCCGACTTTTATCAAATACTTGGTGTTTCAAGAGATGCTGATGCTAATACTTTAAAGACCGCTTATAGAAAGTTAGCAAGACAGTATCATCCTGACGTTAATAAAGATCCAGGTGCTGAAGATAAATTCAAAGAGATAGGTAAGGCTTATGAAGCATTGGCTGACCCCGAAACTAGAGCCAGATACGATCAGTTTGGAGAGGCTGGAATAGGGGGAGCAGCTGGAATACCGGATCTGGGTGATATGGGTGGTTTTGGAGATTTGTTTGAAACTTTTTTTAATGGCTTTGGTGGACAATCTTCACAAGGTGGTAGATCACAAAGAAGAGGACCGCAACAAGGAGATGACTTAAGGTATGACCTAAATATTGATTTTAAAAATGCTATTTTTGGACAACAAAGAGAAATAAATATACCTCATTTAGAAACTTGTGAAGTATGTAGAGGCACCGGAGCAAAAAAAGGTACAGGTCCAACAAACTGCACAACATGTGGCGGAAGTGGACAGGTTAGAAGGGCTACAAGAACTCCATTTGGTAATTTTACTCAAGTAGCAGAATGCCCAACTTGTAATGGGGTTGGGCAAATGATTTCAGATCCATGTTCAAGTTGTGGTGGTAATGGTGTTAAACAAGTTAGAAAAAAATTACGTATAAATATCCCTGCAGGCGTTGATACAGGAACTAAATTAAGAGTTTCTGGAGAGGGCAATGTCGGTTTAAAAGGTGGGCCACCTGGAGATCTTTATGTTTTTATTAAAGTTAAAGATGACCCAAATTTAAAAAGAGAAGGTATTAATATTTATTCTGAAATATCAGTAAGTTATCTACAAGCTATTCTTGGAGATAATGTTGATATAATTACCGTTGATGGAAAAGTTAATTTAAAAATTCCAAGTGGGACTCAGCCAAATAGTACTTTATCATTAGAAAATAAAGGCGTGCCTCGATTAGGTAATCCAGTTGCAAGAGGCAACCATCAGGTTTTAGTAAAAGTTAAACTTCCAACTCGAATCACAGAAGATGAAAGAAATCTTCTTGAGAATTTAGCTTCAAAATATTCTGATCAAATCTCCAATTCTAATAGTGGATTGTTTAGTAAATTCTTTGGAAAGGAATCTTGAAGGAAGTTTCGAAGTTATTGGATTTAGAATCGATTCCTTGTCCTTTGAATGTCGTCAAATGTAAATTAGCATTAGAGAAATTATCCCTAAACGAAACTTTAATAGTTAATCTAGATAAAGGAGAACCAGAAATAATGGTTAAGAAATCTTTAAAAGAAATGAAATATTTTTTTACAACTATAGAAGAAACTCAAAAAACAATAAAGTTAAAAATTTTGCATGAAAGTTAAGAAAAAATATAAAGGTCTTGTTACAAAAAAATTTAATGAATTTTATTTTGTTGAATTAGATAAAGATGAGACCTCAGTTATTAATAAAAAATTTTTATGCAAAATCAAGAAGTCTGTAAATTTTAGAAATCAATTTATTTTCGTGGGAGATGAAGTTATTGTTTATGAAATTGACTTGCAAAGTAAAAGAGCAACAATAGAAAGTTTAGTCAAAAGGAATAATCTTATAGAGAGACCATCCGTTGCTAATATTTCAAATATATATGTCATTTGCTCTGTCGAAGAGCCAAAATTAAATTTATCTCAAGTCAATAAGTTTTTAATATCCGCTGAGCAACTAGGGGTGGAGGTTTCGTTGGTGCTTACAAAATGCGATTTGATAACAGAAGAAAAACGACTTTTGTTAATTGAGAAATTTCAGCAGTGGGGATATCAAGCAATTACTTTAAATTTAAATAATTCAGAAAATTTAAAAAATCTATTAATTGAGTTAAAGAAAAAAAAATGCTCAATATTGATGGGACCATCTGGCGTTGGTAAAACTACTTTATTAAATAAGATAATTCCAGGTCTTGACAATACAACTGCCCCTGTATCAAGCAAAATAAAACGTGGAAAAAATACGACGAGAAATGTCGAGCTATTTTCTCTATCAAGTAAAAGCTATATTGTGGATACTCCTGGCTTTAATATGCAAACACTTGAAATAGATATTCGCGAATTATCTAACTTATATCCAGAAATTTATAAACAAGTTGTTAATGAAGGCATACATTGTAAGTTTCGTAATTGTCTACACGTAAATGATCAGGGTTGTAAGTTAAATAAAAATTTTGAAAGGTATACTTTTTATAAAGAAATGGTTGAATCATCTAAGAGTCATTATTGTCTAGTCCAGGAAGATTAAGATTTAAGCCACCAGTCAAGTCATTCATCCTCTCTTTCATTGTTGTAGTTGAACTTTCATGAGCTTTTTTAATAGCTTCTAATATGCTTTTTTCGATTTCTTCTTTATTAGCAGTTGAAATTTTTTCATCAACTTCAACTCTTAGAGGGAGTTGGTTTCCGTTAATCCATACTTTTATCATTTCATCATCACTTTTACCTTCAATTTCCATATTCCCAAGTTCATCCTGTAATTTTTGAGCATTTTGTTGAATTTCTTTAGCTTTTTTAAAAGCCTCTGTTAGTTGTCCAAAATTTGGAAGTCCAAAACCTGCCATTTTTATAAAAAAGTTTCTTTAATTAAGGATAGTCAAAACCGATCATTCTTACTTCCGGTTCAAGAAAAATACCTTTTTTTTGTAGTACTTTTTGTTGAATTACTGTTATTAAATCTAAAATATCTTTCGAATTAGCAGAAGAGCTATTCACTATAAAATTTCCATGCATAGTTGAAATTTCTGCGTCGCCTATTTTAAAACCTTTTAATCCAAGTTCTTCAATTAATTTACCTGCATAATTATTAGTCGGATTTTTAAAAACGCTTCCAAAGCTAGGTAAATGGTAAGGCTGCGTTTCGGTCTTTTTTTTAAGATTTTTCTTTGTAGTTTCTAATAATTGGTCAATATTTCCTTTTGGTTCAAATTGCAGTTTTGCGCTTAAAATCATGAGATTATTTTGCTGAAAAGGACTGAATCTGTATTGAAAATTGATATCTTTTTTTTCAATTTCTGATATTTTTAGAGTTTTAGTATCAATTACTCGAACTGATAAAAGATTATTTGCTAATGTTAATTTTTTTGAACCTGCATTCATGCAAATAGCACCTCCAACTGTGCCTGGAATTCCTACAGTCCATTCACCGCCTTGCAATCCTTTTTTTGCAAGTATATTAGACATTGTTGGTAGCATTACGCCAGCCTCTGCTACTACAATTCCTGAATGAGATTCAATTTTGATAGAGTGCATTTTTTTGGTACATATAGTTAAGCCTTTTAAGAAAATATTATTTATTAATAAATTTGAGCCAGCTCCTATTATTCGACATTTGTGATTATTTAAACGCGCCCAATTTATTAAATCGATGAATTCATCAGCATTATTTGGTTTTGAAAAATATTCTGCAAATCCACCAACTTTTATAGTTGTATAGTTAGAAAGGTTTATTTTTTCTTTAAAAGTAATATTTTTCATTAAATATTTAATCATTTAAAATATTTTTATTATTTAAGATTGACCATAGGTTATGACAATCCCCAGCTCCCATATTTACAATAAAATCATTTCTTTTGGTTAATTTAAAAAATTTTTCATTAATCTCATAATTGTCTTTTAAACATATAACATTCTTATTATTTTTATAAATAAGGTTAGCAATTAATTGTGAGTCAATATTCTCAATATTTTTTTCTCCAGCTCCAAATATATTAGTTATGAAGATAACATCTGCTTTTGAAAGTTCTTGCACAAATTCATGAATAAATTTTTTTACTCTAGTAAATCTATGAGGTTGAAAAATAGCAATTAATCTTCCTTTTTGCCCGCTATTAATATTATTTTTATCTTTAATAAATAACCTGGCTAAATTTATCGTTGCTTTAATCTCATTAGGATGATGTGCATAGTCATCATAAATAATTCTTTGATTTAGTTCACCTTTAAATTCAAATCTTTTTTTTGGTAATTCTAAAGATCTGGTATTTTTTTTAATTTCTTTAAAACTTATTCCTACCATCCTGCAGGCTGCTATGGCAGCAGTAATATTAGAAAGATTATGTAATCCAGGAACTGGAATATTTATCATATCAATGAATTTGCCTTGCTCATAATATTTACCAATTGTTTGGTCTTTATTTACAATATTTGGAATTATTGAATACGCAATATTATTTTTTTCTTTAATAGACCATTTATTTTCTGAAGTAAAATTATTATTTGTAAATTTACAATCATGGTTAATTAATAATTTTTTGGAGTTTGCAGCAAATTTTTTAAATGAACATAGAACTTCATCGATATTTGAGTAATAATCACAATGATCGAAATCAATATTATTAATTATTCCAATATCAGAATTGTAATTCTTAATTGTTCCATCAGATTCGTCAATTTCTGTTACTAAGTATTTTGTGTTTTCTATATGAGCATTGGATTCATATATTGGAATTATCCCACCAGTTATTGAAGAAGAGTCGTGTGTGCATAATTCTAATAGCGTGGAAAGGAAAGTACTTGTTGAGGTCTTCCCATGACTACCTGCTATTGATATTGATGTGTAAGATTTCATTATCATGGCAAGAATTTCTGAACGATGTCTTATTAATAAATTATTTTTTTTGCAAAAGCATAACTCTTCGTTTTCATCTTTAATTGCAGAGCTAATTACAAAATTGATTGCCTGATTCTGAAATTTTGAAATCACAAAATCAATATTTTTTTTAATTTGAGAATCAAAAATTATTGCACCTAATTTTTTTAAACTTTTAGTTTCTCTATTTTGAACTAAATCAGAGCCAGAGACTGAGTACCCTTTTTTTATTAATGCCATAGCGATTGCAGACATTCCAATACCACCAATGCCAATAAAGTGAAAATGATTTTTACTTATAAATTCTTTATTCAATTATTAAATCTTAGACTTAAATCAAGATAACTTCTAAGCATTTAGAATGGCATTCAATTTTTACAAAAAATGTTGGTTTTTTTGTGAATTAATACAAAAATAGAATTATTTGCTTAATAAATCAAAAAATACTTACTTTATTGCACAAAATTCTGTATGATCAGCAACTTAGGTTAATCATTAGAAAATTTTTAGTTATGACTTTGCGTGTTGCGATTAATGGGTTTGGCAGAATTGGGCGAAACTTTATGCGTTGTTGGTTAAGTAGAGGAGCTTATACCAACATCGAAGTAGTTGGCATTAATGTGACTTCAGACCCTAAAACTAACGCTCATCTGCTCAAATATGATTCAGTACTAGGAAAATTGGATGGTGTAGATATTCAATATACTGATGATACTTTTGTAATTAATAACAAAACCATCAAATGTTTCTCTGATAGAAACCCAATGAATTTACCTTGGAAAGATTGGGGGGTTGATTTGGTTGTAGAATCAACTGGTGTTTTTAATACTGATGTAGGTGCAAGTAAGCACCTTGAGGTTGGTGCTAAGAAAGTTATTCTTACTGCTCCTGGCAAAGGGTCAGGTGTTGGGACTTACGTGGTAGGGGTGAATGCTGATCAATATAAACATTCTGATTATGATATTTTGAGCAACGCTAGTTGCACTACTAATTGTTTAGCTCCAGTAGTAAAAGTTCTTGATCAAAAGTTTGGAATTAATAAAGGATTGATGACAACAATTCATAGCTATACTGGTGATCAACGTATTTTAGATAATAGTCATAGAGATTTAAGAAGGGCTAGAGCGGCAGCTACAAATATTGTTCCTACTTCAACAGGAGCTGCTAAAGCAGTTGCTTTGGTCTACCCTGAAATGAAAGGTAAACTCACTGGTATAGCTATGAGAGTACCTACCCCGAATGTTTCAGCTGTAGATTTCGTTTTTGAATCTTCAAAATCTGTTACTAGCCAAGAAGTTAATAACGCACTTAAGGAATCTTCTCTAGGCTCAATGAAAGGAATTATTAAATACGGTGATGAGCCACTGGTTTCAAGTGATTATGCAGGAACTAATGAATCTTCAATAGTAGATAGTGATCTGACAATGTCAATTGGCGATAATCTTGTAAAAGTTCTTGCTTGGTATGACAATGAATGGGGTTATAGTCAAAGAGTTGTAGATTTAGCTGAGATAGTAGCTCAAAAATGGGAATAATCAAAAGTGAGAAAAAGACTTATTTTTAAATAAATTTTTGTTATTACAGTTTTTAAAATCGACTGATACGTCTCCTTCGATAAAATATCCTATCTCCGTAATAGTTTTATCTTCACATAAAAGATTATTTGCCCATTTTCTTGGGAGAGAAAACACTAGCTCGTAATCTTCGCCCCCAAATAAATAATATTCGTCCCATTTATTTCCCTTAGGCCAATTTTTATGTTTAGGAACTTTTGCATAATCAATAATTGCTTTGCAATTACTTTCAGTTGCTAAATCTAATAATGCTTGAAAAAAGCCATCACTACTGTCAGTACAACCAATCATTTTAATACTTTTATCATCACGAGCTTTAAGAATTTTTTTAAGAAATTTAGGTTTAAGTTTTGGTCTGCAAAATTGTTGTAAAGAACTATTAATTAATGAGTCTGTTAAAGCAATATCACTATCAAAAATTGTTTTACTTTTTATCATTAATCCTAATTTGCTAAGGCCATGAATGCCTGTAGTCAATATAATTTCATTTGGTTTGCATGAGTTTCTTCGTAATTTTATTTCACCCTGTTTTCCTAGAGCGGTCATAGAGATTACTTTTTCTTTTCCTACAGAACAATCTCCTCCAAGAATTAAGCCCCCAAAATGGTCTAAAGCAAGATTTATTCCTGTATATAAATCTTTAATCCAAATCCAATCTGTTTTTGCTGGGACTACTAATCCAATAGTAACTCCTATAATTTTGCTGCAACCACTTGAGATTAAGTCAGATACATTACATGCTACGGCTTTCCATCCTATGTCTAAGGCAGAAATCGTATCATTATTAAAATGTATATTTTCAACTAATGAATCAGTATTAATAAGTAAGTTTTTATTTTTCGATTTTATGAATGCGCAATCATCAGAAACTTGATTTTTAGGCATAAATTCAGCGAGCCTTTTTATTAATTCTTTTTCGCCAATATCCTCTAATAATTCTTTATGCATTTAATTTGAGTTTATCCATTCCATTTAAAACATCAATTGAAATTATTGTGTCATCTTTTGTAAGCTCTTCTAAAACTTCAAAACCATCTATTACATAACCAAAGGCGGCATTTCTTCCATCAATTAAATTGCGACCTGCTGGATTTAGCTCTGCTTCATATAAAAAGAAGAAAAACTGCGATGATCCATCATCAACAGAGGTACTGGAATGGGACCACCCTAAGGTTCCAAGTGTTGCAAATGGCAAAGTCGGTGTTTCTGTATAAAGCCCTAACTCTTCAAAAGTTTCATTATAAAAAGTTTCGCTTTCGTTAGGTATTCTTATTTCCAGAGGAACATGTCTTTCTATATTTGTTTCGGGATCTATGTATCCAATGCCATTACCAACTGGATCACCAGTTTGAAGAACAAAAAATTCCTCTGCTCTATTAATTGGCATATTACTGTAAAAGTTTTTTGAAGATAGATCTATAAAGGCACCAGCAGTAAGCGGTGCATTAAATCCATCTATTATTGCTTGCATATCGCCTTTAGAAGTTTTTATATTTACTTTTGCTCTACCAAGTAGTCTCGGAAGATCATCAAATTCGCTTGGAATAAAATAAGGAAATTCATTTGGTAAAAAATATTCCTCTAGTCCCCCTATTTTATCTAGTGCTTCTTTTCTGGTTGTTATGAAAGAATATTTATCTTTAGATTTAGCTTCATCTTGAAGATTATCAAAATCATTTTTAAGATTTAAAAATGTGTTTTCTGCAATTTTTTGTTTTTCGCTTGGTAATTCCTCAATAATTCTACTCTTATGTTTTTTTAGTAAAGATTGACATTTTGTAACAGTTTTTGAGAGAGCTGGCCATCTTCCTCCTCTTACAAGGTCACTAGTATCCTCTAACTTATGTTGAATTTCCTGCAGCTCAAGTTGTTTGATAGGGAGTGCATTTCTCAGTATTGCATTGGGATCTTTTACTGCGTTTCCAGTAGGTAAATCAGCCAATACTTGTGTTGGTTTTAAGAAGCAAACATGTATTAAAATAAGAATTAAAAATAAATAATGTTTGTTCTGATTTGATAAGAAGTTTTGCATAGCACTCTTACAGGTTTATGATCCTTGGGTATGTAATACAGGAATGATTTCCAGTAACGATTTTCGCACAGGTACCACCATCGAGATAGATGGGCAAGTTTGGCGTGTAGTAGAATTCCTACATGTCAAGCCTGGTAAAGGTTCTGCTTTTGTGCGAACTAAATTAAAATCAGTTCGAAACGGTAATGTAGTCGAAAAAACTTTTCGAGCCGGAGAATCAGTACAACAAGCTGTCCTTGAAAAGTCTAACCTGCAACATACTTATGTGGAGTCAGGAGATTATGTTTTTATGGATATGATAAGTTTTGAGGAAACAAGACTCTCTTCTGATCAAATCGGTAGAGGTTCAAAGTATTTAAAAGAAGGTATGGAGGTTAATGTAATTTTTTATAAAGATAAAGTTTTAGAAGTTGAACTTCCAATTTCTATAACTTTAAAAGTTACAGAAACAGATCCTGGAGTTAAAGGAGATACTGCAAGTGGGGGCACTAAACCAGCTATTCTAGAAACAGGTGCTCAAGTTATGGTTCCTTTGTTTATTTCTGTAGGAGAAATGATTAAGGTCGATACCCGTAACGATAGTTATCTTGGACGTGACAACTAATGGCTATGAAATTAGATCATGACGACCTAGATCGCTTGATAGACAAAATTTCTACAAGTGATATTCAAGAATTTTCTCTAGAAGGGGAAGATTTTAAACTTGAAATAAAAAGAAATTTGTTTGATCAGAATCCTTTACCAAACAATTCGACAAAAAATAATTCTTTGGAGAAGCAAATTATTACTTCTCAATCGACATCAACAGATAATATTAGCTTGACAAGTAACGCTGAAGTGTCTCAGGTGGCCCCTCCAGGACGCTCAGATCTTACAGACATTACTTCTCCTATGGTTGGAACATTTTATAGAGCTGCGGCTCCAGGAGAGGACCCATTTGTTGATTTAGGAAGTAAAATTACTATTGGGCAAACGATTTGTATACTTGAAGCTATGAAGTTGATGAACGAAATTGAATCTGAGTTTAATGCTGAAATTGTAGAAATTCTTGTTGAAAATGGAACACCTGTAGAGTTTGGACAAGTTTTAATGCGCGTTAAACAATCTTGAATCTCTAGTTAAATCAAAAGCTGCTTTTATTGCTTCAACCATACTTTGAGATTGAGCTAAACCTTTTCCTGCAATATCAAATCCAGTTCCATGATCGGGAGATGTTCTGATAAAAGGTAAACCAATAGTTGTGTTAACTGAGTAATTAAGGGCTATAACTTTTATTGGAATTAATCCCTGATCATGATACATAGCTAGAATTCCATCATGTGTTGGAGCTGTTTTATCTCTCCAAGCTTTTGAAGATGAATTCCAGCAAGTATCAGGAGAAATAGGACCTGATACTTGAACTCCTTTATTTTGATTGCACCAGCTAGTAACCGCATTTTTGATCCAATCTCTTTCTTCAGTTCCTAATATGCCCTCTTCACCAGCATGAGGGTTTAATCCGGCAACTTTTAGAAGGGGTTTGTTGACATAGGTTTTGCAAAATTTTGCAAACAAATCTAATTTTGTATGAATTAGATTTGTAGATAATTGTTTTGGTACTTCGCATAGAGGTATATGGGTAGTTGCCAATAAGGTGTTAAATCTCCAACCAGTGATTGGAGATTTAGCCGTAAATAACATACCTACATCCTTAACCTGACAAGATTCTGCCAATAATTCTGTTTGACCTGAATAATTATGGCCTGCTAAAGACCATGACTTTTTACAGATAGGCCCAGTAACTAGTGCTGCATTTTTATATTTCTGAACAATTTCAATAGCTTTTTTTAAGTAAAAGAAACTTGCATTACCATTACTTTTTTTTTGTTTATTTATTTCAAATGGAATCTTAACATCATGTATTTTGTAATTATTAGGATCTACAATATTTTCTACTCCTAAAGATTTAAGATTTTTATAAGTATTTTCTAGGTTATTTTTTGATCCAACAATTATGAAATCGAGATTATGTGGAATCTCTTTTGAAAAAAGAGCTTTCAAAATAATTTCAGGTCCGATGCCTGACTCGTCTCCAACGCTGATTATAATTTTAAATTTATCTTCAATACTATTACTTTGACTACTCATGGTTTAATTTTAATAAGGCAATTATTTAATCCTGCTTTGTAGTTTTTATAAATAAGTTTATATCCTAATTTTTCACATAATAATTTATTTGAAACTCTTCTATTTTCTTTCCAAAATGATTGGGCTATAGGCGATAAATCTTTTTTAGCTTCTTCAAATAATATTTTTTTGGGCATTTCTAATCCAAGTAATTGGTAGCCATATCTTATAACCTCAATTTGTGAGCAAGGCTCGTCATCTGCGATATTTATTATTTGATGAAAATCTAAATTATTTTTATTTTGTATTAAGTAAATAATCGCATTTGCAATATCAGCGACATGAATTCTTGAGAAGACTTGATTTTCTTTATCTATCACTTGGATTTTTTTTGTTTTAATTGCTTCTAAAGTTGACCTTCCTGGACCATAAATACCAGGTAATCTAAAAATTTGTATTGGCAAATTTGAATTAATCCATTCCCTTTCACAATTTAATCTCCTTTGACTTCTTTCTTGAAAAGGATTGGGTCGATCTTTTTCACAAACCCAATCACCATAAGTGTTGCCATAAACACCTGTAGTAGAGAGATATCCAACCCATGTAAGAGATAAATTTTTAATTTTATTTTTAAGCCTCTTTAATACAGGGTCGTTACCATTTTTATCTGGAGGTATACAACTAAGAATATGAGTTACTCCCTCAAAGATCGAATCTTCAGGTATTGAGTTATCTTCGCTATTAAAAATAAAACTATTTGGCTCATTGCTTATAGATCGAGAACTTGCTAATGCTATACAGCCTAGTTTTCTGATTGATTTTGCAAAATAGTCTCCGCTAAAACCTCCTCCAAAGATTAGGAATTTATTTTTAGCTGTAATTGGACTTGATAAATTGGTCATTAAGTATTATAAATAGTACATATGTATTATTAAAGAAAATGAAGACTTTAATTCAGCCTGAGGTAAAACTAAAGATAGTTGGTTTTGATAATTCCAATTCACAAGTTAAAGAAAAATCAAATAATTCAAAATCCGGTCTAGATTTTAAATTCTATCAAAAATTATTTGTAATACTTTTAGTATCGTGTGCATTTTTAATATTTCCTGAATCCCCACAAGATTCAGAAGTTTTATGTAAAAAATATCATTCCACAAAGGCTTGTATGATCTGGTAATTATGCGGCATTATATTCATCATCATCAAACTCGTAATTTTTATTTTTTTTATTCATAAAGGTAGGATTTGCCCATTGTAATAATCTTAAAGCTAATCTAAGATCACCATCTAACCATGCTCTAATAGCCATAGCTCTTCTAGGATCATAAAATTTTTGTTTTCTATACCAATACAAAGCATTATCATCTGATTTGTCGCCGTTGCATGATAAGCATGCTGGGACACAATTTTCGGTTGTACTCAATCCTCCTTGGCTTCTAGGAAGTACATGGTCAATGGATTCTGAAGGTTTTCCGCAGTATATGCAACTTTTTCCTGTAAATGTATGAATTGATTTTCGCCATTGCCTTAATCTGAATTTAGGGCATAAATCTTCTAAAAAGACAGCATCATTAATGTGCATTCAGATTATTTAATTTCCTATAATTTTGACCGATTCAATATAAAAGTCAATAGGTTTCTTATTATTTTTAAGATTATATTTCCTTGACTCAATATATTTTATGTATTTAATTATACCTAATAAGTAATATTTAATTTATAAGCTAAATGTAATTAAATATACTTTTAACATTAATAGCTGTATCTATCAAAGGTTTCTTTGGAGTAGTCTTCACTTTCTTTTTCTAGCAAAAGTTCTTCTTGTTTTCGCTTCTTTTCTTTTCTATTATTTTCTAATTGTAGCTTTCTATCAGGATGAAGTTGATCTAAAAATTCAACACAATAAGAAAACTTATCTCTCTCTCTTACAACTGTTTCAATAATTTGCCCGGCGGCCTGATTTGGAGAGGTCTTAAAAATACCCCCTTTTTGTTTTTTAATATAACTATAAGCCGCTTGCCAACTGCTTTCATGGTCATTACCACCATCTCTCATCGTACAAAATATTTCTGCTCCAAAGGAACCTGCAATTGCTTTAGGAGTAAATAACAGTAATGGAACAAACATTGCAAATGCAGGCAAAATGATTATTACCTTTTTATTCCCTTTCATTAGTTTTTTATCTGTCTATATAAAAAGTATCTTTAATTTGGATTATGTCTAGACAAATTTATGATTTTATTATTCCAAATAGATTTAGCATTTTTACAACCAATGGCAGAATTAAAAGAACAGTAACTAATCTTACTGCGTGAAGGGTTGCAACTGCTGCCCCTACTCCATATTCAGTACCAACCAAACTCATACCACTTATCCCTCCCGGAGCGGCGCCAAGAATTGTTGTGATAATGTCTACATTAAGTAATCTGCTAGTCCATAAACCAATCGCTAAGCCAGTAATTATTAGTGTAAATGTGATTAAAATTGCAGGTTTCCATAAAGTTTGTAATTCAACTAATGAGTCCCTTGTTAAGCTTGTTCCGATAACAGTACCAATGCCTATTTCTAATATAGTTCTTGTGCCATTTGGCCACATTGCCGCCTCAACTTTCCCGCTGATGCTTAAAATACTTGCACCAATTAAAGCACCTGCAAGTGGAGCTGCAGGGATGCCTGTTTTTAAAGCTAGTGCTCCAAAAGCAGTACCAGCAATTAAATAATAAATTAGATTTATATTTGACATTAAAAAAATAAACTGTTTGGACATAATATTAGAAACAAATTCAAAGGCACGGGTATATGTTCAAAATATGTTGTTATTTAATTATTAATACTTCCTTACTAAATAGAATAGATTTTACTGGTGATAAACAAAATTAAACATCTTAATACTGACGATTAAAACATATTCTTAAAATTAAAAATTTAAAATTTAAAAATTAGTTGAATTTTTACTGCATAATGGGCCTTCGAGTTGGCATAATATTAATAAATCAGTATTTGACATGACTCCACAAATTTCTTACAGAGGTAATAAAAACCCAATTAAAAAGAAATTATCTTTTTTTGAAGGTGGTCATCAACTCGAAAAGTTAGAATTTGCTCTTGCAGTTGCTCAAACTAAGGGTGATGAAGAAAAATCTTTAGTACTAAAAGAAAAAATAGTTGAATTAGGTGGAAATGTTGAAGAACCTGGTACTTAGATTACCTTGCTTATTAAATGGCACGATGCTATTTTCAAAGCTTCCCCCGCTTTTTCTGTAGAAATTATGTTTTCTTCGACTAATGTATTCCCTACAGCTGCTATTACTGCAATTATGTCTCTATCATTTATATAACCTAAATGACCGACTCTAAATATTTTGCCTTTTAAATGATCTTGCCCTCCGGCTAATAAAATATCGTATTTATCTTTTATCGTTTTTCTAAATTTTTCTGCATCCATATCTTTTAGTTGAATTGCAGTCACAGAAGGACTTAAATGATTTTCATCAGCAAATAATTTGAGGTTAAGTGTTTTTGTGGCTTCACTGACTGCAAGTTTATGTCTTTCATGTCTTCTAAAGATTTTATCTAGTCCTTCATCTTTCATCATTTTTAATGATTCATCTAATGCAAAAACTAAATTTACTGCTGGAGTATAAGGATTACTATTACTTAAAAGACTCTTTTTATATGATTTTAAATTTAAATAGAATTTAGGTAAATCAGAATTTTCTGAGGCTTGCCAAGCTTTTTCGCTCATTGACACAAAGCTTAAACCTGGTGGTATCATATATCCTTTTTGAGATCCTGAAGCAACAACATCTAATTCCCAATCATCTAACGGTACATTACAAGCTCCAATACTTGTTACGCAGTCAATAATAGATAATGCTTTTTTATGATTACGTATATGAGAACTTATTGTTTTTAAATCATTAATAACACCAGTTGAGGTTTCTGAATGTGTAAGGATAACTGCTTTTATTTCTTTTTTATCATCTTTTTCTAAAATTGTTTTAAAATTCTCCGGATCAAGTGGTTTTCCCCATTCTGCCTCGATTTTAATCACTTCGAGTCCGAATTCTTTTGCAACTTTTACCCATCTTTGACCAAATTTTCCATTTTCACCACAAATAACTTTGTCTCCTTTGCTTAAAGTACTAATCATTCCAGCTTCCATGGCAGCTGTTCCACTACCTGTAATCGTTAAAACATCATTTTTTGTTTGATGTAGCCATTGTAGATTTTTAGTGGTGCTTTCCATTAGGTCTTGAAAATCTTTACTTCTATGTCCTATGGGATGCCTTCCAAGTGCTTGTAAAACTTTTTCTGGAACTGGCGTGGGTCCAGGTATCATCAATGATAATTTTTGTTGTATGGCCACTTTTTAATTAATAAGTCATTCTAAGATTAGTTGTCATAAAATATTTTTCAATTACTTGATTTGAAAAAAGGATTTTCTTTACCTTTATGGGTAACTGGAGCTGCTAAGTCAGCAATAAAAAAATTAATAGGATTACCATTTGAAGATTATGAATTAATTAAAATTCCAAAAGATAAAAATTTAATAAAAATCAAGGTTCATTCTTCTGGGTTAATTAATGAAAAGTCTAGTGCTCTTGGAATTTCTTTTGTAGATTCTGGATTAGATCTTGATCTAACACAAAATTTAGAAATATGGACAATTGCTTCTTTAGAAAAAACTTATAAGACAAGTAATAAACGATTAGATCGAATAAATATTATTCCTGGTTACGGAGTTGGTATCGATCAAAAGACCTCTAAGATTTGCATTTCTAATTTTGCTAAAGAAGTATTAGTTGAAAATTTATTAGATATTATTCCAGAAGGATACAAACTGAATTTAGAGATTATATTTCCAAATGGAAAATTTTTGGCCGAGAGAACTAGTAATAAATCATTTGGAATTGTAGAAGGCCTTTCAATTATAGGAACTAGCGCTGAAACTTTTGTAAGTGCTTCACCTGATCAATTAAAAAGTGCAAAAGCTCAGCTAAAACAAATTATTGCTAATAAAGTTTCTGACAAAATAATTTTTGTTATTGGTGAAAATGGCTTAAATTTAGCAAAAAGTTCTAAAATAAAATTTCCTATTATTAAAGTAGGTAATTGGATAGGACCATTATTAGTTGATGCTGCGATACAAAAGATTAAAACAGTAATTCTTTTTGGTTATCATGGCAAATTAATTAAATTAGCTGGAGGAATTTTTCATACTCATAATCATTTGGCAGATGCAAGAATTGAAATTCTTGTTTATTTAGCAGTAAAAGAAGAAGTCCCACTAGAAATAATTCAAAAATTATCGCAATCAAATACAGTTGAAGATGCTTTGTTAGTTCTTGAAAATTTTAGTCTTTCTATGGCTGATAAACTATGGAATAAATTATCAGATACTATTGAGAAGCGCTCTATAGAATATGTGAAAAGATATACAAAAACAGATATGAAAGTTGGAGCAATTATCTTTGATAGAAATAGGACAATTCGTTGGTCAGGTAATAATAGTAAAGACTATTTGTCTGCTTTCAAAGGTTTCTAATTTTAAGTGGTTTATGTTTTTGTAAATAAATTGAGGTAACTTTTATACATGAGTAAAAAATTGCCAAAAAAAGATAGAGATCCTTCAATATTAATACTAGATTTTGGATCTCAATATTCTGAATTAATTGCAAGAAGAATAAGAGATGCAGATGTATTTTCTCTTGTAGTTAGTAACTTTACTTCTATAAAGGAGATTCAGGATATAAATCCAAAAGGTATTATTTTAAGTGGTGGCCCAAGTTCTGTTTATGAAGACAATGCTCCTAAATGTGATCCAAAGATTTTTGATTTAGGGATTCCAGTTTTGGGTATATGCTACGGAATGCAATTAATGGTTAAAGAATTAGGAGGTGAAGTAATTCCAGCAATTAATAAAGCTGAATATGGCAGAGCACCAATAAATATCGATTGTCAAAGTGATTTGCTATCTAATGTTCAAGACAAATCCATTATGTGGATGAGTCATGGAGATTCTATAAATATCTTGCCTGATGGATTTATTAAAATTTCTCATACAGAAAATACACTGCATGCTGCAATATCAAATAAACAAAAGAAATTATTTGGTGTTCAATTTCATCCTGAAGTTATTCATTCAGAATTCGGAATGACGGTAATTAAAAACTTTGTTTATTATATTTCTAAATGTAAAGCCGATTGGACTACTGAAACTTTTTTAGAGGAAACAATTCCGCGAATTAAGCAACAAGTAAATGATAAGAAAGTTTTGCTTGCTCTTTCTGGCGGAGTAGATTCATCAACCCTTGCTTTTCTTCTCAATAAAGCTATCGGTAAACAGCTTACTTGTATGTTTATTGATCAAGGCTTTATGAGAAAAGGGGAACCTGAATTTTTAATGGAATTTTTTGATAAAAAATTTAATATAAAAGTTGAATATATTAACGCTAGGGAAAGATTTATTAATAAATTAAATGGAATATCTGATCCAGAAGAAAAACGTAAGATTATTGGTAGAGAATTTATTAGAGTTTTTGAAGAGGAGAGTAAAAGACTAGGTCCTTTCCAATATTTGGCTCAAGGGACTCTTTACCCAGATGTTATTGAGAGTGCTGGAACGAATTTAGATCCTAAGACCGGTGAGCGAATCGCAGTAAAAATAAAAAGCCATCATAACGTAGGCGGTTTGCCAAAAGATTTACAATTCAAATTAGTTGAACCATTAAGAAAACTTTTTAAAGATGAAGTAAGAAAGGTTGGTGGTGCTTTGGGATTGCCAGATGAAATTATAAAAAGACATCCATTTCCTGGCCCTGGCTTAGCAATAAGAATTTTGGGTGAAGTTTCTCATGAAAAACTTAACTGTTTGAGAGATGCAGACTGGATAGTAAGAGATGAAATAAAAAAAGCAGGTCTTTATAATGAGATTTGGCAAGCATTTGCCGTTCTTTTACCTGTTAAGACTGTTGGGGTAATGGGGGACAAAAGGACTTATGCTTGGCCAATAGTTTTACGATGTGTATCAAGCGAAGATGGTATGACGGCTGATTGGTCGAGAATTCCTTATGAAACCTTAGAGAGAATTTCCAATAGAATTGTTAATGAAGTAGAGCAGGTTAATAGAGTTGTTTTCGATATTACTAGTAAGCCTCCAGGAACAATTGAGTGGGAATAAAAAAAATACTTTAAATTTTTTATCTTTATCTTTTTTATACAATCATTATGGAAGAAACTATTAAATTAAGTAGGTCAACTGTTGAAAAATATCTTAATTGTCCTAGATGTTGCGTTCTTGATAAAAAGCATAAAATAAAAGCTCCATCATTACCATTTACTTTAAATATTGCTGTAGATAATTTATGTAAAAATGAGTTTGATTATTATCGTGATAGACAGGAATCTCATCCTTTATTTATTGAGAATAATATCGATGCTATACCTTTTAAACATAAAGATATAGATATTTGGAGAAGCAATTTTAAAGGAATCAGATATAAATCTACTGAACATAATTATGATTTTGGTGGTGCGGTAGATGATGTCTGGCAAAAAAAGAATGGAGAGTTAATTATCGTTGATGTAAAAGCAACATCAAGAAACAATTTTGATTGGTCTGAAACTTTTAATAAATATGATTATGCAAAAGCATATAAAAGACAATTAGAAATGTATCAGTGGTTATTTAGAAAAAATGGTTTTAAAGTTGCAAATGAAGCCTATCTTCTTTATTTTAATGGGAAAAAGAATGAGAAATTTTTTAATAATCAGTTAAAATTTGATGTGCATTTTATTAAGTTAGATTGTTCTTCAGAATGGGTAGAAGGCAAAGTTATTGAAACAGTAAAACTTCTCAAATCTAATTTGTTCCCTTCACCATCTTTTAAATGTGAATATTGTAATTATTTAAAAAAGCGTTGGCAGTTGTCACAAAATTAATTAATGACTTTGAAAAAAAAATATTATTGGATAATTCTGGAAAAATTTTTAAATAAAGATAATCTTTAGGTAGACAATAAATTTTAGATTTTGGTTAAACCGAAAAATCCTGATAATAAAATTAGCAATCATTTACAACAAGATGTTGTCAAAATTGCAGGCAAAACAATCTTTATTAATCCATTTTTGTATTGGAGGAGGTTTGATGAAAATACTAATAGATGGTTAAGAGAACCAGGACAAATGTCAGAAGAGCAAATCCAGCCAAACAGAAATCGTTTTTATCCTGAAATTGACTGGGCTGATTTAAGTCAAGATCAAAAAATCGTAAAAGATGCAAGTGTAGAAATGTTTCTGAAAACTTTGGAGCTTATAAGTACGTTTCACCCTCAGCTTAACTCTGGACAATTATTAGAAGTCGAGAGGAAAATGGCAATTACAAAAAAGCTACCTTTTGAAAAGTGGGTAACAAAGTCTTTCGCTAAAAAAGCTAGAGCTGAAGAAAATGAGAAAAGGAAATTTCAAAGAGATAGATTTATCAGAAGTTGGAAGGAATGGCTAAGCCTTGAAAATACTCAACAAGCTCTACTACCTATAATTGTCGTGGTATTTGTCTCGGCATTTATTGGTTGGTCTTTAGGTGTTTCAAAAAACAGTTGCAATCCTTATTTTGAACAAAATTTAGATCAGTCAATATAAACCATTTTATTAAACAGAATTTAATATTATTTTGATGATTTGTTATTTATTATTTGGGGTAATATATAAAGAAGTTTAGTTTTGAGTTAACTATTATTAGATTTATGGATAACAAAGAGCAAGAAAAAGATATATCAAGTTTAGAATTTAATAAAGGTAAGACTCGAAATGATTATAAATTTTTAGTTCAAAAACTAAAAAATATAAAGGAGATTATTACTTTGTTAGAAAACAAGTTTTTAAAGAAAGAGATGTAAATTTTTGAAAAATAGTAACTTCAATAATAAGTTTCCTTCTTTTAATAGACAGCCTTTGGTTTTCTATGTAATTACTACTTTTACTTTTTTATTAATATTAATTAGATTAATTTTTCTTCAATTATTAAATCATGAGACTTACAAAAAAATGTCTGATGAAAATAGAATTAGGCTAATTTCTACGCAACCAATTAGAGGGAGGATACTAGATAAAAATGGATTAATATTAGCAGATAGCCGTTTTAAGTACTCATTAATAGTTAAACCTAAATACGTCAGCAAAAAAGCATGGCAGAAATATAAATCAAAGATTTCGAAATTATTTAATATTTCATCTGATTCACTTCAAAAGAAATATTCTGATGGTTTAAAAAATAAAAATTTTTCAATAACTCTTTTAGATGATTTAAAAGTTGATCAAATTATCAAATTTAAAGAAAATGAAAATATCTTAAATGGCTTAGAGATTTCAACAAAAATGATTAGAAATTATCCCTATAAAACTGTTGCTTCTCATGTGATTGGTTATACCCAACCCATTACAGATTCTGAATTTAATATTTTGTCAAAAAAAGGTTATAAATTAAATGATTTAATAGGAAGAACTGGAATTGAGTTTGTTTATGAAGATCATATAAGAGGAGAATGGGGAGGAGAAATGATTGAAGTGAACTCTTCCGGCACTTTTACAAAATCTTTAGGTATTAAACCATCAAAACAAGGCAAAGACCTTGAATTGACAATTGATTTGAATTTGCAATTAATTGCTGAAGATGTGCTAAAAGATAAAAATGGAGGAGCAATAATAGTTATGGATCCAAGAGATGGTGCCATAAGAGCAATGGCTAGTAAACCAACTTTTGATTTGAATTTTTTTTCAAAAGAATTTAAACCAGAAAAAGAATATAATGCTTTGTTCAATTCTCCCGCTAAACCATTATTTAATAGAGCTTTAAATGCATATGATCCAGGAAGTGTTTGGAAAATTGTAACTGCTATAGCTGGTTTAGAAAGTGGAAAGTTTCCTCCTAAAACTTCTTTAGAAACTAAACCTTGTATTACATATGGAAGTCAATGTTTTAGAGAACATAATGACTTAGGGTTCGGAACAATAGGTTATGAAGATGCTTTGCGAGTTTCAAGTAATACTTTTTTTTATCAAATTGGCTATGGCGTAGGTGTAGATGAAATTTATAACGTTTCTAAGAAGCTTGGCTTTGCTGCACTATCTGGAATCGAAATTTCCGAACAAGAAAATGTAGGTTTAGTAGCAAGTAGTCAATGGGCTCAAGAAGGAAGAGGTTGGGGGGAACCAGGAAGAACACCTTGGGTTCCAGAGGACATCGCCAGTATGTCTATCGGTCAATTTGTTGTCCAAGTTACACCTATTCAAATAGCTCGTGCATATGCAGCAATCGCGAATGGCGGTTATTTAGTCACTCCTCATTTATCTAAAAAAGAAGATCAACTATTAACAAACCAAAAGCGTATAAAAATTGATATTGATCCAAATAATCTTCAGTTAGTGAAAAACGGATTAAGAAAAGTAGTTGAATCTGGAACAGGAGTCTCTATAAATTATGGGGTGTCTAATCTTCCTCCAGTTTCAGGCAAAACTGGTACTGCTGAAGATGGAGAAGGAGGTTCAGATCATGCATGGTTTGTTTGCTTTACTCCTTCTGATAAAAGTGAGTTGTTAATAGTTGCTTTTGCACAAAATACGCCTGGAGGAGGATCTGTACATGCACTACCTATGGCTAGAGAAATTTTAAAAGTTTGGAATGAAAATAAATAAATATAATTCGACTAAATTTTTATAAAAAATTTATACTTTCAATTTTTTCATTTGTGAAAGTCGTAGAATTATATCTTCTATTGTTTTTATATCCACTGGTTTACTAAACGAAGATAACAGTTGTCTACCTAAAACTTGACTTCCTAAATGTACTAATTGAATTCGTAATGAGGTTAATAATTCTAAACCGACTCCACCAGAAAAAGTTGCAATTGCAATTGGCTGACCATTAAATAAATTTCTAAAATCATCTCCTGATATGGATAGCCATGCTATAAGATTAGAAAGAATTGGAGGTATCGAACCGTTATATTCAGGAGCACATATAATCCATTTTTCTGTAGCAAAAAGTTTTTCTTTTATTTCAATTATTTCGACAGGAATATTTTCTTTTGTATGAATTCGTGGATTGAATAAAGGTATAACAAAAGTAGTAAGATCCAAAATTTCAGATTTGAATTTAAGTTCATTACTTTTTTCATGAAATTTTTTTGAAAGTTCTAGATTTTTTCCACAACTTGCTGAAATGATTATTAGATCTTTTGAATCAGGCATAAATAAAAATAATTTGGTTTAGTAGTTGGCTCCACTCTTACGGTGATGAACTGCAGTTAGACTATCGGATTTTAATATATTGCCGTGTAAAACTTCAGCATATATTACCCAGTGATCTCCGCATTCCATTCTTTCTTTTACAGAAGCATCTAACCATGCTAGTGACTCAGGAATTATTACTTGATCATTAGGTGTTAATTCAATATCTAAGCCTTCAAATCGATCTTCCCCTGGTGAAAAAGGTTTTGTAAACCTCTTTAAAGGTTCCCTGAAATCTTTTTCACTAAGAATATTTAAGGCGAAAGAGTCACCTTTTTGAAGAAGCGATTCTACTGATCTATCTTTTGCTACTGAAATACTCAAGCCAGGAGGAGAAAAACTTGCTTGGCTTACCCAAGATGCAAGCATAGCTCCTTTTACATTATTTTCATCTTTTCCTTTTGATGCAGTTAGAACACAAAGTGAACCAAGTACTCTTCCTAAAGCTTGTAATGTTGGATCAGTTTTACTGGATATCATTCCGGTATCTGATTTTCTGATTTTTTGTTTTGCTTTTTTTAAAATTTTTCTCCCAAAATGAGTACCAATTTCTTCTAGTTCTTTAATTTTTGGTTTATTAGGACTAAATTTTATTCTTATTGGATCAAAACTAAATTTAAATCCACCATCTTTTAATTTTGTCTCAAGCAAATCTATTGCTTCTCCGCTCCATCCAAAACTTCCAAAAATACCTACTGGTTTATCTCTATTACCCTCTGATAATAAAGTTCCTAGAGCACTTATTATTGGAGTTGGGGCGTGTCCCCCCAAAGTAGGGGATCCGATTAGATATCCATCAGCGTTTTGAATCGATTTTATAAGTTCATCATTAGATGTAAATTCACAATTAATACTTTCAACTTCTACTGAAGTTCTATTTATACCTTTCGCTAATGCATCTCCTATTGAAGCAGTATTTCCATAAGCACTAGCGTATATCAAGACAATTTTAGAATTATTTGTTGAAAGATTTTCTCCCCATCTGATGTAGTCATTTAAAAAGCTTTTTAAGCTGTACTCAATCGCTGGACCGTGGAGTGGGGCGATAGTTTTAATCTCTAATTCAGAAATCTTTTCTACTATTGAAACGATTTGATTAGACATTGGTGCCATAAGACAATCATAAAAATGCTTTCTATCAGTTTCTGTACTTATTCGGTTGTTTTCCGACCATTCTTCAGATACTAAGTGCGCAGAAAATATTTTTTCACTTAAAAGTATTTCTTGATTCTCTTCATATACGATTAATCCACCAGGCCAACGGGCAGTTGGTACAGGCAATAGTTTTAATGAAATATTTTCTAGCTCTAAATTAAGTTCCTTTTTAACGATATTAATTTTGGGTAATTCTTGCTCAATAAAAGTTTCTAATTTTGGATTTTTTTGATTCCAAAGTTCACTAATAAGCTTAGAACCAGGATTCGAGCAAGTGATTTCCAAGTTGCTAAATTTGAGACTGATTGATTTTATAGTTTCAATAATTTTAGGATTTACATGACCAGTAACTATGTTAATTCTCTTGAATTTAAACTGATGAAAAAAATTAGAAATTACTTCATTAATTAATTTTGAATATTCTTTTTCAGGTGGATGAATAATGAACAATTTATCTCTACTTATGATTAAAAAGGTGTTAAATGATGTTCCTTTTTCAAGATTAAATTCGAGCTCAAACCTTTCCTTATTTTGATTAAGAAATCTGATGCAAGTAAAATTTTCTGTTATTTCAAATGTTGATAAGTTCTTATTTTCTAAAAGTAAACTTGTATTATTTACTGACATCTTTAAGGATCTTTATTTAGTAGTGATTAGCAACTTTCCTATGATGAACAGCTGTTTTACAGGATAAATCTGAGACACTCCCATTTTCAACTACACCGTATATGATCCAATGATCTGGAGTCTCTAATCGAGAACTCACTTTACAATCTAAAAAAGCGAGAGAATCAGAAAGGACTGGACCACCATTAGCGATGTTATTCACTACATCTACATCAGCAAATCTATCGGCTCCAGGTGCAAATCTTTTTAAAAAATGTCTAAACATTTTTTGATAGTTATCCTCTCTCAAGATATTAACTACAAAACCTTCTCCAACTTGCATAAAAGATTCAATAGCTCTATCTTTTGCTACCGCAACTGTTATACCGGGTGGGCTGAAACTTGCCTGACTTACCCAGCTTGCTACCATTGCGCTTTGTCTAAAAGTCGAACCTTCTCCTTGACTAGCTGTAACTACATATAAACCTCCGCTTAATCTTCCTAAAGCTTTATCCAGATTCGAATCGATACTTTTCATTGAAGCAATATTTTTCTTCTTATTAATTAATTGTCCCAAGTCAGTTCCAGCTTCTTCAAACTGTTGATAGATAATCGGATCTGGAATATTTTTGACTCTTAGTGGTGAAAAGGCTTCTTTTTGTCCTAATTCTCTCAACTTATTTGCTAATGAATCTATCGGCTCATCATTTCCTCCAAATGCATCGTAAACAGCTGTAAATTGTTTAGGTTTTAATGCAGCAAAAAGAGTGCCAAGTGACTCTTTTAGCTCATTATCTGAATTAACTGGCCATGTTGGGATAACTATAGCTTTAGATCCTGATATTAGACCCGTTAGTTCCTGAGGATCTGAAGATCTTAAGTCAATTAACTGAACTTGTGCATCGGCTTTACTTATTCCATGAGATATAGCCTGGCTTAGTCGATCACAATATCCGTAATCGCTTATGTAGCATACAGATACAAATTCATTACCTTTACTCTTATTGCTGCTCCACTCTGAATACTTTTCTTTCCAAAAATTAACTTGATTATGAAGCAATGGCCCATGACCAACAGCTATGGTTTTAAGTCCAGGTAACTTATCTATTCGCTTAATTGCTTGTAAAACACTTCTTGCATTGGGACCCATTAGGCAATCATAATAAAAACGAAAATCTTCATATATTTCCTTTTGATTACTATCAAAGAATTCATTAGAGCAATAATGTAATCCAAAAGCGTCGCATGTATATAAAATATTCGTACCGTGATCGTAGGAGAAAATGGTATCTGGCCAATGTAAATTTGGCGCACTTATAAATTCAATATTATGATTTACCCCACTTGTGGGGTTGGCTCCAAGATCTAAATATTGTCCGCTTTTTACTTCTAAACTTTTAAATGGAATATGTATTTGGTCTTCAATAAATTTAAGCGCTAATTTAGAACCAACAACTGTTATGTTTGGATTAAGAGTTAAGAGGTTTCCAATTAAACCTGAGTGGTCTGGTTCTGTATGACTAGTAATTAGATAATCAATTTCTTTCGGATCTACTTCTCTTTGTAATTGCTCAAACCATAATTTTTCAAACTTAGCATGACTTGTATCAATTATTGCTAGTTTTTGTCCCTTAATGATAAAACTATTATAAGTTGTTCCATTTCTCAATCCAAATTCAATATCAAACCTACTTCGATCCCAATCAAGAGATCTAATTGCACTTGTGTCATCTGCAAAAATTTTATATTGCACAGATAATTTTTGCTCAACTTTAATCATCTCTGAAGTATTTTTTTTCGCAGAAGTTATCATACTATGATTCTTTTGTATTATGACATTAGTTAAGTACAATATAAATCCGCGTGAATCTAAGTGTGGAATTACCGAATTTGTTTTTTAATTACTTTATTATTGATTCTGTTATAAATGAAATCCCAAACTAAAAACACTCCAGTTACAGGTGATGAAATAAGAAAAACCTTTTTAGAATTTTATGAAAGCAAATCACATCTGATTATTCCTAGTTCCTCTTTAATCCCAGACGATCCTACAGTGATGCTAACAATTGCTGGGATGCTTCCCTTTAAACCTGTTTTTTTGGGGTTAAGAAATAGACCATCTGCTAGAGCCTCTTCTAGTCAAAAGTGTATAAGAACTAATGATATTGAAAACGTAGGGGTTACAGCCAGACATCATACTTTTTTTGAAATGTTAGGTAATTTTTCTTTTGGAGATTATTTTAAAAAAGAGGCAATTCAGTGGGCTTGGGAATTAATTACTGATGTATATCACCTTAAGCCTGAAAATATTATTGTTAGTGTTTTTCATGAAGATCATGAATCAGAAAAAATTTGGAGAGATGATATTGGGATTAATCCAAAAAGGATAATCCACTTAGACGAAAAGGATAATTTTTGGTCTTCTGGCGCGACTGGTCCATGTGGACCTTGTTCCGAACTTTATTATGATTTTAACCCCGAAAAAGGACTCAAAAATATTGACCTAGAGGATGGAGATCGTTTTATTGAATTTTATAATCTTGTGTTTATGCAGTATAACCGGGATTCAAATGGAATATTATCAGATCTTGAATTTAAAAATATTGATACTGGGATGGGTCTTGAGCGTATGGCTCAAATTCTTCAAAAAAAGACAAATAATTATGAAACTGATTTAATTTTTCCAATTGTTAAAGAGGCTTCTGTTATTGCTAATATTGATTATTTTTCTTCTGAAGAACGTACTAAGATCTCACTAAAAATACTTGGTGATCATACTAGAGCGATTATTCATTTAATTTCCGATGGTGTAGTTGCTAGTAATCTCGGTAGGGGATACATCTTGAGAAGATTGTTAAGAAGGATGATTAGGCATGGAAGATTATTAGGTATAAAGGACTATTTTCTTTCAAAGCTTGCATCTCTTGGTATTAACCTGATGCAGAATACTTATCCGGATTTAAAAAATAATAAAGAACTAATTTTAAGAGAAATTAAAATTGAAGAAAAAAGATTTCTTGAAACTTTAGATAGAGGTGAAAAATTATTAAATGATTTTATACGTTCTGGCGAAAAATTAATCTCTGGATCTAAAGCTTTTGAACTATATGATACTTATGGATTCCCTTTAGAATTAACTAAAGAGATACTTGAAGAAAAAAATATAAATGTTGATTTAGAGGGTTTTGAAAGAGAAATGGAGGCTCAAAAAGAAAGAGCGAAAGCAGCATCTCAAAAAATTGATTTAACTTTAAAAGGATCAATTGAAAGAGAAATAGATTTATTTGATCAAACTATTTTTGAAGGATATAATTCTCTAAATTCTAATGGGGTAGTAAAGGGTATATTTTTTGAGTCAAACTCTGTAGAAAAAGCTATTAAAGGACAAGCTGTTCAAATTATTCTTGATCAAACTTCTTTTTATGGAGAATCAGGAGGTCAAGTTGGCGATACAGGAACTATTTCTGATGATGGTACAGAAATTTATATAGATAAAGTTATAAGAAAAAAAAATATATTTTTGCATTGCGGAACGGTAATAAAAGGAGAAATTTTCAGGAATCAGTTAGTTGAAACAAGAGTTGATAACTCCAATAGAGTAAAAGCCGAATCAAATCATACTGCTACTCATTTACTACAATCAGCTCTCAAAATAGTTATTGATGAGAGCGTAAGCCAACGAGGTTCATTAGTAGCTTTTAATAAATTACGGTTTGATTTTAATTCTCCTCACCCTTTATCTAAAGAACAAATTTTACAAATTGAGTCCTTAGTTAATTCCTGGATCTTTGAAAATCATCCTATTCAAGTGAAACATATGGAGAAAGATGATGCTCTTAAAGCGGGAGCTTTAGCTATGTTTGGAGAGAAATATGGAGACATTGTTAGGGTAGTTGATGTTCCAGGTGTTTCTATGGAGCTTTGTGGAGGGACACATGTTCGCAAGACATCTGAGGTGGGTAGCTTTAAAATTATTAATGAATTAGGAATATCTTCAGGAATTAGAAGGATAGAAGCATTATCTGGACAGTTGGTTTTAGATTATTTTAAAGAAAGAGATGAGACGGTAGATAAACTTAGTGATTTATTAAAAGCAAGTCCATCGCAGCTTTTTGAAAGGGTTAGTTCTTTGCAATCGGAGTTGATTACTAAAAATAAAGAAATACAAAAAATGAAGGATGAAATTGCGTATTTTAAATACTCTTCGCTAAGTTCCTCAGCAAATAAAATTGGATTATTTTCGCTGATTATTAGTCAACTTGATGGACTAGATGGAAATTCTCTACAATCTGCAGCATTAGATTTAACTTCTAAATTGGGAGATAAGTCGGTTGTGATTCTTGGAGGAATACCAGATAAGGAAAATAGAAAATTGTTATTCGTTGTCTCTTTTGGAGAAGACTTAGTTAAAAGAGGTATGCATGCAGGGAAATTTATTAATGATATTTCACGTATTTGCTCTGGGGGAGGGGGAGGTAAACCTAGCTTTGCACAGGCAGGTGCTAAAGATATTGATAAATTAAATGATGCTTTGGAATATGCAAGAAAAGATTTGAGGAAAAAGCTCCTTAGTTATTCTGATAAGTAACTACTTTTTCTTAAACTGGTTTCTATTTGGTCAATTAACTTTCTTGCTTCTTGAATAGTCAAAGTTTTATTATTGATGGCAGATTCAGTATTAACTCTTATAGATTCAACTAAATTATCTGAACTAAAATCTAATAATTCTAAAATTTCTGATTTGCTGTTTTCTTTAATAATGTTTTTAATTTTATAAGAATTATCTTCATTTATATCAATATGAATAACATTAGTATTTCCAAATAAATTATGGAAATTTCCTAATGCCTCTTGATATGCGCCTGCCATAAAGATTCCTATTAGATAATCATTATTTTTTTCTGGGGGATGTAAATTTAAAAGTGATTTTATCTTTCCATTGTCAATAAAATTATTCAGCTTGCCATCAGAATCACAAGTTAAATCCGCAAAGTTTCCCTTACAAAAGGGCTCTTCTAAATGTCTATGTATTGGAATAATTGGAAAAACTTGATTAATTGCCCAGGCATCAGGAATAGATTTAAAAACTGATAAATTCGCATAATATGTTGATGCAAGGGTGTCGGTTATTTCAGATAAATCTGGATGGATAATTTCATCATTCTCCAATTGATTGGCAATTTCTTTTGCACAAGCCCATGTAAGTTCTTCCGCATAAGCACGTTCTTCCAAACAGATGAATCCCAATCTAAAAGCGACTAAGCAATCCTCTTTAAATTTTTTAGCGTCGTTCCATAATTCTATTATTTCAGATAAATCTTCTTTTTTATCTCTAAGATTCTTTAGCTGATTAAGGGTTTCTATCAGATTTGTGATGATTAATGATTGTTTTTTTTGAATGGATATTTTGACTTGGGAGTTGACATGACTTGTCCCTAAAATATTAAAAATTAAAACTGAACAATGACTGATTATCGCTCTACCACTTTCTGAGATTATGATTGGATGTTGAATATTATTTACTTCACATGAATCTTTTACAGTTGCAATAACGTCATTTGCATAGTTTTGAAGAGAATAATTTGTTGAAGTGTTGGAAGAGGTTTTAGTGCCATCGAAGTCTATACCCAAGCCGCCTCCAACATCTATATATTTCATTGGTGCGCCTAACTTAGATAATTCAACAAATATTTGACTAGCTTCTTGTAATGCGTCTTTTATTACTGATATATCACTTATTTGGCTCCCAATATGGAAATGCAGCAACATCATTTCATTTATTAGATTTGCTTCTTTGAGCTCTTTTATTGTTAGCATTATCTCTGGAATTGATAATCCAAATTTGGAATTATCTCCCACTGATTTACCCCACCTTCCACTACTCTTACTTGATAATTTTGATCTAATCCCAAGTATGGGGGTTGCTTTAAGATCTTTTACTGCTTCTATAATTCTTTGAACTTCATCTCTTTGCTCAATAACTATAATTGGCTGTTTACCAAGTTTTCTGGCTAATATTGCAGTCTCAATATACTTTTTATCTTTATATCCATTACAAATTAAAAGTGATTTTTGATTTTCTAGGATTGATAATCCAATTAATAATTCTGACTTACTTCCTACTTCTAAACCAAAATTCCAACGATTTCCATACTCAATGATTTTTTCCAATATATTTTTTTGTTGATTACATTTAATAGGAAAAACTCCTTGATAAATATTTTTATATTCATAAGTCTCTATAGCTTGGAAGAAGGCATTATTTAATTCCGTAATTCGGTCTTTTAAAATGTCGTTAAATCTTAATATTAAGGGAGTATTGATTTCTCTACTTTTAATTTCCTTAACAAGTTTAAAAAGATCGACTTTTTTTTCGGATTTTCTATTTGGACTTATCGATATATTACCTTCTGAATTAATCGAGAAATATTTCTCTCCCCATTTATCAATACCATAAGTAGAAATACTATCTTCTATAGTCCAATTTTTATTTAATTTTTTTGGATCAAAATCGGCCAATTGTATTTATGTGATTTATATAAGTTTTTGAAAATTACTTAAAACAATATCTTTTATTTTAATGATTACTTGCCAAGTTACCACCTAAAAGAAGAATATACATAGAGAGATTCCTAATTAAATGATCAAAGAGAGAACATTTCTTGCAATTAAACCAGATGGTGTTCAGAGAGGATATGTTTCAGAGATTATTGGAAGGTTTGAAAAAAAAGGCTTTAAATTGGTAGGTTTAAAACAATTAATTCCATCAAAGCAACTTGCTCAAGACCATTATGGGGTACATAAAGAGAGACCTTTTTTTAAGGATTTAGTCGACTTTATATCTAGTGGTCCCGTCGTTGCGATGATTTGGGAAGGAGAAGGTGTAATCTTAAGTGCAAGAAAATTAATTGGGGCTACAAAACCACTTGAGGCTGAACCTGGCACTATAAGAGGAGATTTAGCTATTAATATAGGTAGAAACATAATTCATGGTTCAGATGGAGAAGAAACTGCGAAATTTGAGATAAATTTATGGTTTGATCAACATGAAATATGTGATTGGGAGGCCTCTGATTCTAAATGGCGAGCAGAAAATTAAAGAAATTTATATTCAAAATCTATTAAAACTAAATTTCTTAAGGAAATTAGTTTCAATATTGCTGAGAGTTTTTTCTTGAATTAATTTGAACATAATATCGCTTGTAATTGCTGAAAAGAGCACTCCATTTCTGTAATGTCCGGTAGCGACATAAAGATTGACGATTTGAGTTTTTCCAATTATGGGCTTGAAGTCAGGTGTACAAGGCCTGAATCCCCACCAATGTTCCATTTGTGGCCATTTTAAGGCCTCTGGTAATAAAGATTTAATACCCTCCTGTAGTTGATTTATTCCCTTTGGAGTATTTCCTCGATTAAATTCGGCTTTATCTTCAACGGTTGCTCCAACAACTATAAGACCATCATCTCTGGGAACTAAGTAAGTATTAGGGCCAAAAAGAACTCTTTTAATAGAGTTTTCTGGACCTTGTATTGAAAGCATTTGCCCTTTTACAGGAAAGATTGGCAAGTTATTTAAAACTTTTTTACTCCATGCACCGCAACATAAAATCACTTTTTCACCAAAAATATTTTTTATTTCTCCAGTAGCGTTTAAAACTTTTGCACCATGAATTTTATTATTTTCTAATATTAATTCTTTTACATCCGCTCCTTCTTTGAATTTGACCCCATGCAAAGAACATGCACGCTCAAGAGCACGCATAAGCCTCCTTCTATTATCTATTTGACCGTCTTGTTCAAAAAGTAATCCATGCTTCCAAATTGTATTTATTCCACTGATTTCTTTTTTTAGGTTTTTCTGATTTAAATATTTTCCATATTTATAAGTTTTGAATTTCTTCAATTTTTGCAAATTTTCAAACGGTACTATTATTCCGCATTTTTTTAAACCACAATCAATGCCACTATCTAGTTCGATATTTTGGATCCATTCTGGAATTAAATTTTGACTTTGTTGACCAAATATGAATAATTCATCTTCAAGTCCCTCAGCATGGGTGGCTAGCATTCCTGCTGCAACGAATCCAGCAGATTCGCTTCTGTTTTTGCTTAAAACTTCAACTTTAAATTTATTACGTGCAAATTCATAAGCAATAGATAAACCTATTAATCCTCCACCAATAATTAAAATTGTATTTTTAGTTTCTGATTCCATTTAATTATTTTTATAATTTAGATTATGTTTTGATCCTCTTTTACCTTATATCTAATAAGATTAAGAAAGGAATATTTAATAATGAAAAATTTAGAACCTTGGGAAGCTGTGATCGGTTTAGAAACCCATGTTCAGCTTAATACTAAAAGTAAAATATTTACATCTGCATCAACAGCTTTTGGTGATGAACCTAATACTCATGTTGACCCTGTTGTTTGTGGTTTACCAGGAACACTCCCTGTTTTAAATGAAACTGTTTTAGAGTATGCAGTAAAAACTTCTCTAGCCTTAAATTTAAATGTGGCAGAACATTGTAAATTTGATAGAAAACAATACTTTTACCCTGATTTGCCTAAAAATTATCAAATTTCTCAATTCGATGAACCTTTAGCAGAAAATGGCTGGCTAGAAGTTGAAATATCAGAAAAAGATAATGAAACTTATTTAAAAAAAATCGGTATAGAAAGACTTCATATGGAAGAAGATGCTGGTAAATTAGTTCATGTAGGAAGTGATCGATTGGCGGGCTCTAAATATTCCTTGGTTGATTACAACCGTGCAGGTATAGCACTCGTTGAGATTGTAAGTAAACCGGACATTAGGTCAGGTAGAGAGGCATCAGAATATGCTTCAGAAATAAGAAGAACTGTTAGATACCTTGGTGTTTCAGACGGAAATATGCAAGAGGGCTCACTTAGGTGCGATGTAAACATTTCAGTTAGGAGAGGCCCTAATGCTCCTTTCGGTACCAAAGTTGAAATAAAGAATATGAATTCTTTCTCTGCCATTCAAAAGGCTTGTGAGTATGAAATACAAAGACAAATTGATATCTATGAGAATGGAGGGAAAATTTATCAAGAAACTAGGCTATGGGACGAAGCTAAGCAATTAACAAAAAGTATGAGATTAAAGGAAGGTAGTAGTGATTATAGATATTTCCCAGATCCTGATCTTGGCCCAATTGAGATAACAAAAGAACAAAAAGAACAATGGCTTAATGAATTGCCGGAATTGCCTTTTAAGAAAAGAGAAAAATATGTCAAAGAATTAGGCTTGTCATCATATGATTCAAGAGTTATCTCGGATGAAGTTTTTATGGCAAACTTCTTTGAAGAGACCGTAGCAAATGGAGCCGAACCTAAACTTGCATCAAATTGGATAACAAGTGATATTGTTGGTTATTTAAAATCAAATAAACAAAATTTTGCTGACTTAAAGCTTAGCCCTATTAACCTTGCAGAAATGATTAATATGATTTCTAAGAAAGTTATTAGTGGAAAAATAGCGAAAGAAATTTTACCAGAATTAATTCAGGATAATATTTCTCCACAAAAGATAGTTGAAGAAAAAGGCTTGGCGATGATATCTGATTCTGCAAGTATTTTGCCAATTATTGAAGAACTTATTATTGAATATCCTAAAGAAGTCAAATCTTTTAAAGAGGGAAAAACTAAACTTCTTGGTTTTTTTTGTAGGTCAGCTTATGAAAAAAAACTAAAGGCAAAGCAGATCCCAAACTTGCTAATAAACTTATTTCAGAAAAATTAAATAGTTAATTTCTAGATAAGTTTCTGTATTGTATTTATCCATAACTTTTGATTATCTGAATTATCTAAAATTACATCTGAAAATTTAGATTTATCTTCATAATTTAATTGAAGATTTATAATTTTCTCTGCTTCATTATCACTAATTTTATTTCTTGACATAAGTCTTTTCTTTTGAATTTCTTTTGGACATTTTACTAACCATATTTCAGTACAAAGATCCGTAAATTTTGCTTCAAATAGCAAAGGTATAACTAAAAGTAAAATTTTATTTTTTTCAAATTGGTTACATTTTTCTATCATTTTTTCTTTTATTAATGGATGAAGAAGATTTTGAATCCATTTTCTATGTATTGAATTTTCGAAAATAATTTTTTTTAATAATTCCCTGTTTATTTCATTTACTGAGGAATACTCATCAACTATTTGAGGTCCAAAATAAGCGACAACTTTTTTATAGCAATTACTTTTCGGCTTGATAAGTTCTTTTGAATATTGATCTGCATCTAATATTGGAATGTCTCTATATTCTTTAATGTACTTAGCTATTGTAGTTTTACCACTTGCAATACCTCCAGTAAGACCTATTCTTCGTTGTTTGTTTTTTAATTTTGGTTGGATGCTCATAATTTTAATAAGAATCTATATTGCAGTGATTTAATAGAAAGAATAGTTATTATGTAATTAATTTATAAAAAAGATTGATTGAGTTTGAGACTAATTGGTCATTTGTCAGTGATGGTGAAGAAACGCCTGATGGTTTTTCTTTTGCAGGCATCGCTGCAGGATTAAAGGATTCTAAGAAAAAAGACTTGGCCTTAATATTAGCCCCAGAAAATAGCATTTGTAGTGGCCTGTTTACACAATCAATAGTGCGAGCATCCTGTGTAGATATTTGCGAACAAAGGATTAAAAAGTCTTCAGGCCTCATAAGAGCGATATTAATAAACTCCGGACAAGCAAATGCATGTACCGGGGATTTTGGTATACAACATACTTTGATTGCTACAAAGAAGGTCTCAAAATTATTAGGAATAAATGAAGAAGAAGTTTTAATGTGCTCAACTGGTGTAATTGGTATACCAATTCAAATAAAAAAATTAATTGATAATTTGCCTAATTTGATCAAGAAGTTAAAAACAAGTAGTTTACAGAATGCTGCAGAAGCTATTTTAACAACTGATTTAGTTGACAAAAAAATAACTATCGAAACATTTATTGAAAAGAGAAAGGTAAAGATATCTGGTTTTGCAAAAGGATCAGGAATGATTTATCCCAATATGGCTACTATGTTAGCCTTTCTTACATGTGATGTTGGTGTTGATAAAGAACATTGGGACAAGATGATTTCTATAGCTGTTAAAAAGTCTTTTAATGCTATTTCGGTGGATGGTGAAACAAGTACCAATGATGCCTTTATAGGAATAAATTCAGGAAAAAAAATTGATGAGAAATTTTTATCAAAGATTCAAACAGGTATCGATATTGTATGCCAAAGCTTGGCAAAAAATATTGCTAGAGATGGAGAAGGCGCAAATTGTTTGCTAGAGGTTTTGGTTGAGGGAGCAAAGAATAATTCAGATGCAATTAAGATAGCCAAATCTATATGTAATTCTTCACTGGTAAAAACCGCAATTCATGGTTGTGATCCAAATTGGGGCAGAATTATTTCAGCTGCAGGTAATTCAGGAATTGATTTTATATTAGATATTATTGATTTATATATTGGAGACTTTCAGATTTTGAAAAAAGGTAAGTTAAATAAATATGATGCTAATAAAGTAGCTAATTATATGCGGTCAAAAATGAATGGTAAATATTTAGTTGAGGATATAGTATCGATAACCCTTAATCTTAATTATGGTACAGAAAAAGGAACTGCTTGGGGTTGTGATTTGTCTAAAAAGTATGTTGAAATAAATAGCGAATATACAACTTAGGCTAAAGTACATTTATAGCAAGGCTTGAGGAGGTTATAGATCTCTTGCTGAGAGTAGACATACGACTGACTTTTATCCTATTTTTTTTATCACAAGCTAGACTGAAATAATGATAATTTCACATCAACATAAATTTATTTTTTTCAGTAATCCCAAAACTGGCTCTGAAAGTGTGAGATTACTTTTAAGGCCATACTCTAATGTAAGGATTGTTACTTTTCCCACTAGAAATATACACAATCCTTTTTATAGTCATATCACTCCAAAAGAGACGCGTGAAATTTTTGTTTCTCGAAAATGGGATTTTAGCTCATACCAAAAGTTTGTTTTTACTAGAAATCCTTGGAAAAGAATTGTTTCTATTTTCTTAATGATAAAAAGACTAGATCAATCTAATCAAACAACTTTTAAAGACTGGCTGCAGACAATTGATAATCAAGGTATTGGAGGCGGAGGTTTCGATTCTGCAAGATGGAGAAAGTATGGTACTTATTCAATAGATAATTATGTTGGCGATGGGAGTGGAAAATTTTTAGTAGATAAGATTTTTCGATTAGAAGATATAAATGATTGTTTAATGCCTTTCTTAAAAAAACTAAATTTAGAAAATTTACCTCAAAGTATTCCATTTATTAATAAAGGATCCAATAACGAAAATATCGAAGAATGGTATGACTCTAGTTCACGCAAAATAATAGAGAAATTATTTCATTATGAAATAGTTCATTTTAATTATAGATTTAAAAAATAATTCTCTTTTTCTTTATGAAAAATTATTCACAGTATTTTAGAAAAGATATTTGGAATTTATTTGAATTGATTTATCTGTAAGAGTTGTATTGCGAATCTCAAAAAAAGTAAATCTAAAAACTACAAATAAAATAAATACTTATATTCGCCATTACCAAAGATTAGAAATGCTAATTCTCGTTGATTCTAAAGTTAGAAGTAGGAAACTCCCATCCCTCCTCTTAATTCAGAAGACTTGCTTTTGGTATGAATGTGATTATTTTGTGATTAATACAAAGATCACATAATTTAATCCCTATTATTTCAGTGGTTTTTGTTTAAAAATATAAAAATGTGATTATTACTTTACTGTCTGTGATTATTTTCTAAAAATTTGTTCTAGTGTTAGCAAACGATTACAGCAAGGTGTACATACTATTTGCAAAAGGCTGAAATTGATAGCGAATACACTACGTAATTTTTAGCAGCTCAATTGGTAAATATTCGTTTATGTAAAGAAAGAGGATTGAAATAGTTCCTATTACAGAACCAATAAAACTTCCAATAAAATAATTAAATATCTTGGGTTGTATGATTTGTGAGTTTTCTCCATTTTCTATTTCAAAAGCAGGAGAATCAACAACTTTTAGGCGCTGATTAGTTTTTGGTTGTTTGAGTTGTTGGTGTCGGATGAGTGCTTCGAAATCAGGCATGGAATTTGAGATGCAATGGAACAGTAGGCAGACCAGCCCGTCATTCGACGAGGATCTGATCTTCCTAAATCGTCTACAGCTTCAAATACTGCATTTCCAGATGCTTCTGCTTTATCAAATGCTGAAAGTAAAGGAATAAATGTATCAAAAACGTGTAAACCGAAATTTTCTAAGGCTGCCTTAGCTTGTTGAGCTGCTTTTTGTTGTCTAAAATCTACTTTTACAATTACGACTGCATGGTTAACTTTTAAAGCATTTAATAAGCTAGCTAATTCAACGGTTAATTCAA
>CABZLA010000011.1 GCA_902526435.1 uncultured Prochlorococcus sp.
ATTATTTCAAAAAGCTCTTGAAAGGATTTATCTATTTGAGAATTTATATATTTTTTTTCTAACACAGGCCATTTCTGAAGAGATAATAAAATTTGTTCAGGTTTTTTTTGCAATTTATGCCAAAGTTCTTCAGTAATATGTGGCATAAAGGGATGCATCATAACCAACACATCAGTAAGTACTTTGATTAATATTTTTTCAGATATTTTTCTGTTGTGGGATTCTTTATTATTAAATTTTTGTTTTGCAAATTCAACATACCAATCACAAAAGTCATTCCATGCAAATTCATATAATAATTTTGCAGATTCGCCTAATTTATATTCAATTAAAAGATTAGATACTTTTGTATTCAACTGATTTAATTTTGATAAAATCCACTTATCAGATAATCCTAAATATTTTTCATCACTCTCATTTAAAGAATAATTTTCAGAAAAAGTTTTATTTATTAAAACAAATTTAGTAGCATTCCAAAGTTTATTTGCAAAATTCCTTGATGCTTCAACTGTTGAAGAAGTATTTTCTTTCCTATCAAAATCAAGCCTTATATCCTGACCAGCGCCAGCGACTTCACGAAGTAAAGCAAATCGTAAAGCATCAGAACCATATTTATCAATCAACAGTAAAGGATCAATTCCGTTACCTGAACTTTTACTCATTTTTTTATTATTTTCATCTCGAACTAAACCATGAATATAAACATCTTTGAATGGAATATTATTCGTAAAAGTTTTCCCCATCATTGTCATTCTCGCTACCCAAAAGAAAATAATATCGAAACCGGTAACTAAAACACTATTTGGATACCATTTTTTAAAATCTGCATCATTGGTATTAGGCCACCCCAATGTAGAAAAAGGCCATAAACCACTTGAAAACCAAGTATCTAAAACATCCTTATCACGAATAAGTTGCAAATTAGACCCAAATTCTTTAGTAGCTTTGCTTAATGCTTCTTTCTCATTTCTGGCAACAACATATGGAGTATTTTGATCTATTGAGTCTTCTGATTGTTTTAATACATACCATGCAGGAATTTGATGTCCCCACCATAATTGTCTACTAATACACCAATCATTGATATTATCTAACCAATCTTTATAAACTTTCTCCCAACGCTGAGGAATAAAGGTAGGCTTTTTAGAATCAAGTTCGCTTAGACAACTTGAAGAAATACTGTCCATTTTCAAAAACCACTGGGTTGACAATAATGGCTCAATTGGCACTTTTCCTCTATCAGAAAAAGGTACTGTATTTTTATAGTTTTCTATTTTAGTTAATAAACCTAAAATATCTAATTCCTTTATAATTTGTTTTCTAGCATCAAATCTATCTAAATCCTGAAACTTTCCTGCATTAATATTAAGAGTTCCATCTTTATTCATTATATTAATTTGCTTTAAATTATTCCTTTTGCCAATAGCAAAGTCATTAGGATCATGAGCTGGGGTAACCTTTACACAACCTGTACCAAAATCCTTATCAACATGTATATCAGAAATAACAGGTATATCTCTATCAACAAAAGGTACTTTCACTTTTTTATCTATATATTTTTTATATCTTTCATCGTTTGGATTTACAGCTAAAGCGGTATCTCCCAATAAGGTTTCAGGTCTAGTTGTGGCGACCTCTAAATATTCATCTAAGATTTGACCCTGATCAGAAATTAGTGGGTATTTAAAATGCCATAAGTATCCATTAACCTCCTGCATTTCAACTTCAAGATCACTAACTGCTGATTGAGATGCCGGACACCAATTAACTAAATATTCGCCTCTATAAATCAGTTTATTCTCATGCAAAATATTAAACGCTTCAACAACTGCTTCATTCAATTTTTCATCTAAAGTAAATCGTTCCCTTTCCCAGTCTACAGAATACCCAATCCTCTTTAATTGGGATATTATTTTACCCCCACTTTGCTCTTTCCAAATCCAGGCTCTTTTTAAAAATTCTTCTCTTCCAATATCTTCGCTATTTTTACCCTCAGTTTTTAATTGTTTTTCAAGAATAGTTTGAACGGCTATTGAAGCATGATCAGTGCCAGGTAAGCACAAAACATTTTTACCAAGAAGTCTTTGAAAACGAATAATCACGTCTATTAATGCAGTATTGAAAGCATGGCCCATATGCAAAGACCCTGTCACATTTGGAGGCGGAATAACTATACAGAAAGGATCCCCTTTATCATCAGTATTAGGACTAAATGCTCTTAAACTATCCCATTGCTTTTGCCATTTTTGTTCTACCTGTGAAGGCAAATAATTATTTAATGTAAGTTCATCATTCGACTCATTCATTTGCAATAGTTATTTCATTAGCTTTTACTTATTTTATATTGATAGAAGCAAATAATTTAAAAAAATATCAGTTTGGAAAATATATGTAAAACTACAAAAGTTTAAAACCAGAACCGCATGCACATCTTTTGGCATTTTTAGGAGTTGAGATAAGAAAACCCCCACCACTTAAATCACTGTAATAATCAAGTTTTAAATCTTTTAACAAGGAAAACTTTTTAGTATCAGCATATAATGTTATGCCTTCAGTTCTGGATATGGGAGATCCGTTACATATACCTGGTTTTAATTTAATATGTATCCATCCTTCTGAGCCTATATCATCTTTGATTAAATCAATAAACATTTCACCAGGCGATCCGCCAAAGGAAGCTTGCCTTGAAAGCTCTGAAGCTGCAATTTGACTGATTGAAAGATTAACGATCTCAGTCATTGTTATAAAAATAAAATGGGCGATCCAGGGTTCGAACCAGGGACATCCTGCTTGTAAGGCAGGCGCTCTACCGCTGAGCTAATCGCCCTAATATGATGCATTCTAGTAGATGATGTTGAAAATTTTATACTAAGTATTTAAATATTTCACGATTTAGGCAAAATTGAATAAATAAGATAGGATTTTATGAACTTAAAAAATGGATATAACAATCAGAAAGATAGTGATCTAAGCACTTTAGAGAGTTTCAAGATTTTAATATCAAATATTAAATATTTAAAAGATAAAACTTGGGGCTGCCCATGGCAAAAAATGCAGTCACATAAATCCTTAATCCCATTTTTAAATGAAGAAAGTAGTGAATTTATTGATGCAATTTATGAAAAAAACGCGAATAATATTTGTGAAGAATTAGGAGATCTCTTATTACAAATAATGCTTCATGCGGAAATTGGCTTTGAAGAAAAACAATTTGAATTAAAGGATGTTATTGAAAATTTAAATAAAAAAATTATTAATAGACATCCGTATATTTTTAAAAAAAAAGAAAAAGTTTCTTTAAAAAGGTCACAAGAAATTTGGGAAAATATTAAAATTTCAGAAAATAAGACATTCTATAAGAAATCATCAATTAGTAGAAAATTGAATTCAAAAATAAAAAGTTTACCTGCAACTATAGGCTCAAACCAGATTACGAATACTGTTAAAGAATACGGTTTTAAGTGGGAAAGTAGTAAAAAAATTTTTGATAAATTAGATGAAGAAATATGTGAATTAAAAGAGGCAATAAAAAGCAAAAAAGCACATGATATAAAAGATGAATTTGGAGATGTTTACTTTACTTTGATAAGTCTTTCAAACTTTCTAAAAATAAATCCAGAATCATCTCTTCAAAAAACTAATAAAAAATTTTTAGACAGATTTGCAATAATTGAAGATCAGGTAGGAGATAATATTAAAAAACAAAACCCAGAAGATTTCCAGCAGCTTTGGGAAGTTGCTAAAAAAACACTAATGAGAAAAAAATTGAAAAAAAAATGAAAGATATGCCAACGTGGATAGATGAGTACCACAAAGGCTCAAGATTTGGGCTCAATGGGAAAGTATTACTTAAAAAAAATTCTAAATATCAAGAAATCCTCATTCTAGAGAATGATCTTTATGGTAAAGCTTTAATGTTAAATGGATGTTGGATGACCTCATTGAGAGACGAGAAATATTATCATGAATGTCTTGTTCATCCAGCGTTAAGTAGCATTGATAAGAAATCTCACGTACTGATTATTGGAGGGGGTGATGGTGGCACTGCAAGAGAATGCTTAAAATACTCTCAAGTTGCAAAAATTGATTTGGTAGAAATTGATGAAGAAGTCATAAAAGTATCTAAAACATTTTTAAAAGAAATTGGAGGTGAAGCGTGGAGTGATAAAAGACTAGCTATACATATTTATGATGGAGTTAAATGGGTAGAAAAAACTAAAGATAATTTTTATGATGTTATTTTTATAGATTGTTCAGATCCATCAGAATTGTCTAATTTATTATTTACAGATTCCTTTTATAAAGAATGTAAAAGAATACTTACGAGGAAAGGGATATTAGCGACTCAAAGTGAATCGCCTGAATCATTCAAAAATATTCATATTCATATTCTGAAATCACTCAATAGAATATTCAAATTATCTGAAACTATGTATTCATTTGTACCCATATATCCAAGTGGGATTTGGAGTTGGACATTCGCTTCAGAAGAAGAATTAAATTTATCAAAAGTCAATTACAAAGAAGTTATGAAAATAGAAAAGGGTTGTGATATTTGGAATTTAAATTTTCAAAATGCTGCATTCAAAATGATGCCAAATAAAATTGTTAAAGAACTCAATTCGTGAAGATGATCAATAAAAATTTATTTGATAACGAAAGTGCAATTTTTATGGGTGCTAAAAGAAATCCTGATGATTGTTCAATTGGAATATTTGGAGTCAATTATGATGGTACATGCTCTTATAAGTCAGGCACTAGATTTGGTCCAAATGCCATAAGGCTAGTAAGCACATGCTTAGAGACATTTTGTCCAAGATTAGGAAAAGATTTAGAAGATTTTACTTATGTTGATTTTGGTTCACTAGAAATAGATAAAAATGACTCAAAGTCTGTCATTAAAGCAGTCAAATCAGCAACAGATTTCATTATGAATAGAAAGCTTACTCCCATTATGCTTGGAGGTGAGCACTCTATTACTAGTGGTGCTATTGAGGCGTTAGTAAATAAATATCCAGATCTGATTTTAATTCAACTAGATGCTCATGCAGATCTAAGAACCTCATATATGGGGAATATACATAGTCATGCTTGTGCAATGCAAAGATGCTTAGATATTTTACCTGAAAAAAAGATTTTACAAGTCGGAATAAGAAGTGGTACCAAAGAAGAGTTTAAATTTATGAGTCAACAAAAGCAATTAGTAAAATTCTTGCCAGGAGGAAATGCTCAAGAATTTAAAAAAGCCCTTCTTCCTTACTCTAATTCACCAATATATTTAACAATAGATTTGGATTGGTTTGATCCAAGTTTATTATCTGGTACGGGAACTCCAGAACCAGGAGGTTTTTTTTGGAATGACTTTGAAGTAATTCTTGAAACTCTAAAAGACTTTAAAATTGTCGCTTCAGATATTGTGGAATTATCTCCAGAAATTGATAGTAGCGGAGTTAGTAGTATAGTTGCCGCAAAAGTACTGAGAAGCTTAATTATGTCAGTACAAAATATGCAATAAAAAATTTCTAAACTAGAGTATGTAAAGCTAAATAACTCATTAAATGTTTCATGGATTTGCTTAAAAGTCCACTTTATTCAAAATATATTGAGTCAAATGCAAAGTTAGTCAATTTTGCAGGTTGGGAAATGCCCATATCCTTTTCGGGATTAATAAACGAACATGAATCAGTAAGAACATCAGCAGGATTCTTTGATATTTCCCACATGGGTGTAATTTCTCTTAGAGGAATTAATCCAAAAGAATATATTCAAAAATTTTTTCCTACTAATTTATATTCCTTTTCAGAAGGACAAGGGCTTTATACATTAATGCTTAATAAAAAGGGAGGAATAATAGATGACCTAATAATTTATGACCTTGGTCAACAAGAAGAGGATATCTCAGAAATCTTTTTAATAGTAAATGCGAGCAGATACCAAATTGATTTTTCTTGGATTAAAAATAATCTAAATACCAATAATATTTCAATATCAAATGCTAAAAAAGATAAGGTCCTCTTTGCACTACAAGGCAAAAATTCCTTTAAATTATTCGAAGAATGGATTAAATCATCGATTTCATATATCCCTTACTTTGGTTGTGAATATAAAATCTTTAAACATATTTCGTCCAAAGATAAGATTTTCTTTTCGAAAACGGGCTATACAGGTGAAAACGGTTTAGAAATCCTATTATCCGCAAAAGCAGCAATTAATTTGTGGGATTTCTTAGTTTCGAAAAATATTAAGCCTTGTGGTTTAGGTGCTAGAGATACCTTAAGACTTGAAGCAGGAATGCACTTATATGGACAAGATTTAGATGAAACAACTACACCATATGAAGCAGGATTAGGTTGGCTAGTACATTTAGAAAATAATCATGACTTTTTTGGAAGAGAGTTTCTTGAAAAACAATCAAGACTTGGTATTAATAAAAAGTTAGTTGGTCTAAATATTGAAGGGAGAGCTATTGGAAGAAAAGGATGCGAAGTATTTAAAGATGGAGAAAATATTGGAACTATAACTAGCGGTAGTTGGTCCCCTACTAAGCAAAAGGCAATAGCTTTTGCTTATATTCAAAATTCTTACGCTACTTTAAATAATGTTGTTGAAATTTTAATCAGAGGTAAAACATTTAAAGGGACCATATCGAAAAGAGCTTTTTATAAAAAAGATATTTAACTAAATTTACCCTTGAAGAATTATTATTGTTAATTATTGCTCAATAAGTCATTTCTAGATGCGAAACAAAATTTGTGAAGAACTCAATAAGTCAGATATTGGGAAAGTAGTTAATTTATGTGGATGGGTTGATCGAAGAAGAGATCATGGTGGAGTAATTTTTATAGATTTGCGTGATCATAGTGGATTTATGCAAATTACTATTAATCCTGAAGATGGTAAGACTCTTTTTAAACAGGCTGAGATTTTGAGAAATGAAACTGTGATAATGGTTTATGGAATTGTTAATGAAAGGCCAAAAGATTCGATAAATAAAAATATTCTCACTGGAGAGTTAGAACTAAAAGTTAAAGATCTACAAATTCTTAATCAAATAAAAAATAATTTACCATTTCCTATCTCAGTTCATGATTATGAAAATACAAAAGAAGAGCTTAGACTAAAATATAGATATTTAGATCTAAGAAGAGGTAAATTACTCAAAAATTTAAAAACAAGGCATAAAATTATTAAAGCAGTAAGAGAATATCTTGATAATTCTGGATTTACAGAGGTCGAAACACCATTACTTACAAAATCGACTCCAGAAGGAGCTAGAGATTTTTTAGTTCCAGCTAGGCTTTCAAACGGTGAGTTTTTTGCTTTACCACAATCTCCACAATTATTTAAACAACTTTTAATGGTAGGAGGGTTAGACAAGTACTATCAAATCGCAAAATGTTTCCGTGATGAAGATCTAAGAGCTGATAGACAACCAGAATTTACTCAACTTGATATTGAAATGAGTTTTATAAGTGAAGAAGAAATCATTTCTTTTAATGAAAAACTAATAAAAAATGTATGGGAAAATGTACTAAATATAAACTTCAATGAGGAGTTTCCAAGAATGACTTGGCAGGAGGCCATGGACAACTATGGAACAGATAGACCAGATACAAGATATGAAATGTTACTTAAAAATTTAGGTGGGATACTTGGCAATATTGGTTTTAACATTTTCACTAAAGCAATTCAGAATGGCGGAGCAATAAAATCCATAACTATTAAAGATGGCAACACAAGTATTAGTAACGTTCGAATCAAACCTGGAGGAGATATTTTTAAAGTTGCCCAAGATGCAGGAGCTGGAGGTTTAGCATTCATAAGAGTTAAAGGAGATGAACTTGAAACAATTGGGGCAATAAAAAATAATTTAAATAAAGATCATATCTCTAATATTTTAAAAATAACAGAAGCAAAAGATGGGGACTTAATTCTTTTAGGGGCTGGGAATACTCAAATTGTAAATCAATCATTAGATAGAGTCAGACAATATATTGCAAAAGATTTAAAGCTAATAAAGAAGGATAAATGGAACTTTTTATGGGTCACAGATTTCCCTATGTTTGAAATGAATGAAGAAGAAAAACGATTTGAAGCTTTACACCATCCGTTTTGTTCTCCTAAAAATATTAAGCTTGAAGATTTAAAAGAATTAAAAGAAAAAATAGAGAGCTCTACAGCACATGCTTATGACTTAGTACTAAATGGATTAGAGTTAGGAGGTGGTTCTCTGCGTATCCATCAAGCTGAAATGCAAAGAGAAGTTCTCAGAACAGTTGGATTAACAGATAATCAAATTAATGAAAAATTTGGTTTTTTAATTGAAGCTCTCGAAATGGGTGCTCCACCTCATGGGGGAATAGCATTTGGGGTAGATCGGATAACAATGCTAATTTTGGGGGAAGATTCAATTAGGGAAACAATCGCTTTTCCAAAAAATCAACAAGCAAAATGTCTTCTTACAAATGCACCTTCAAATGTCTCCAAATCCCAATTAAAAGAATTAGATATTGAAATAACAATTGATGAATAAACTATTTATGGATGATCAATAAATTTTTTGTTTAAATAAAATATAAGGAGGTTGTGCTTAATTAAAATATTTCATGTCAAAATTTGTTTTTGTTACTGGAGGAGTTGTTTCTAGCATTGGTAAAGGTATTGTTGCGGCAAGCTTAGGAAGATTATTAAAATCAAGAGGATATAGCGTTTCAATACTTAAACTAGATCCTTATCTAAATGTTGACCCAGGCACAATGAGCCCCTTTCAACATGGCGAAGTTTTTGTTACCGAAGATGGAGCTGAAACAGATTTAGATTTAGGTCACTATGAGAGATTTACTGACACTGCAATGACTCGTTTAAATAGTGTTACAACAGGATCTATCTATCAAGCAGTTATTAATAAAGAAAGAAAAGGCAATTATAACGGAGGTACAGTGCAAGTTATTCCTCACATCACAGGAGAAATAAGAGAAAGGATTCATAGAGTAGCATCAAACAGCAATGCTGACATTATCATAACTGAGATTGGTGGAACAGTAGGAGATATTGAATCTTTACCATTTTTAGAAGCGATAAGAGAATTTAAAAATGATGTTAACAAAAATGATGTTGCTTATATCCATGTAACTTTACTTCCTTACATCAAAACTTCTGGTGAAATAAAAACTAAACCTACTCAACATTCTGTTAAGGAGTTAAGATCCATCGGCATACAACCAGATTTACTTGTATGCAGGAGTGATAAAGAAATTAATGAAGGGCTCAAAAGAAAACTCAGTGGTTTCTGCGGAGTTAATCTTAATTGTGTAATTGAAGCATTAGATGCTGATAGTATTTATTCAGTTCCTCTTTCTCTAAAAAATGAAGGTTTATGTAAAGAGACTTTAAAATGTCTAGAACTCGAAGATAAAGAATGCGATTTAGAGAATTGGGAAAAAATAATTCATAATCTTAGAAATCCCGGTAACCCTATAAAAGTTGCTTTAGTTGGAAAATATATAGAACTTGGTGATGCATACCTATCAGTAGTAGAGGCATTAAGGCATGCTTGCATTGAACAAAAAGCTTTATTAGATTTGTATTGGGTAAGTGCTGAATTGATCGAGGAGAAATCAGCCGAAGAGTACTTAAATGATGTTGATGCAATTGTCGTCCCAGGAGGATTTGGAAATAGAGGTGTTAATGGAAAAATTGAGGCAATACAATTTGCAAGAGAAAGAAAAATTCCTTTCCTAGGTTTATGTTTAGGTATGCAATGCGCAGTAATAGAATGGGCAAGAAATCTAGCTCAATTACCGGGTGCATCTAGCTCTGAATTAAACCCAGACTCTCCAAACCCTGTAATACATTTATTACCTGAGCAAGAAGATATCGTTGATCTTGGAGGCACTATGAGGTTAGGAGTTTATCCTTGTAGACTTCAAAAAAATACAACTGGTAAAGAGTTATATAACGAAGATGTTGTATATGAGAGACATCGACATAGATATGAATTTAATAATTACTATAAACAAAGTTTTTTAGATTCTGGATACAAAATCAGTGGTACATCACCAGATGGAAGATTAGTGGAGTTAATTGAATTAGTTGATCATCCATATTTTTTAGCATGTCAATACCATCCTGAATTCTTATCAAGGCCAGGAAAGCCACATCCATTATTTAAGGGTTTGATCAAAGCATCAAAGGAAAAATTAGAGCGATCAAATTAATATTCTTTATTTTTCTTGAATGAAAAAATGACAAATTTCTTACCATTAGTAGAAAAGTTTCATTCATTACAAGGAGAGGGTTTTCACACAGGCCAAAGTGCTTTTTTTATAAGACTAGCTGGCTGTAACGTTGGATGTTCATGGTGCGATACTAAACATTCATGGGATAAAGAAAAATACCCTTTAATAGCAATTAAAGAAATCATAAATGAAATAAAAAAGGCTCGAAAAAAAGGAGCATCTTTTTTAGTTATCACTGGTGGTGAACCTTTACATCATAATTTAGATAATTTGTGCCAAGCTATAAATGAAGAAACTTCTGAGGAAAATCAAAACCCAATCAAGATTCATATCGAAACAAGTGGCGTAAACAAAATATCAGGTAATTATGATTGGATTACTTTATCTCCAAAAAGACATTCACCCCCCAGAACTTATTTTTTGAAAAATTGTAATGAACTAAAAATAATTATCAACGATCAAAAAGATATTGATTTTGCCATTGATATAAAGCAAGAAATAATGAATAAATATGAAAACTTATCATCAAAAAGCTATTTTGATAAGTTAGATAAAAAATATTATTTACAGCCCGCATGGGAAAACGATAATGGGTTTTCACTTACAATAGATTTTGTTAAAAATAATCCTGAATGGAACTTAAGTCTTCAGACACATAAATACTTAAAGATTAAATAGTTTATATGGATTTAAAAAATAAATCTGCAGTAATTTTATTATCAGGAGGTTTAGATTCTTCTACTGTTACAGGCATAGCAAAAGCGTCAAAAGCTAAAATATTTGGCTTATCTTTTGATTATGGACAAAGGCATAAAAAAGAATTAGATTCCGCAATAACAATAGCCAAGCACTTTGAAATAGAGGAATTCAAAATAGTAAAACTTGATTTATCTTTGTGGGGCGGATCATCTCTTACGGATATAAAAAAAGATTTACCTGTTGATGGCATACAGCAAAATATAATTCCCAACACCTATGTACCTGGAAGAAATACAATCTTTATTTCTGTTGCGTTAAGTTATGCTGAGGCAATAAATGCTGATTTAATAGGCTTAGGAGTTAATGCATTAGATTATTCTGGTTATCCAGATTGCAGGCCTGATTACATTAAAAAGTTTCAAGAATTAGCTAATCTTGCAAACAAACGTGGAAGAGAAGAAAATCCAATTAAACTTTGGACACCTTTACTAGATTTAAATAAAGAAGATATTATTCAATTAGCTTTTGATAATAATGTTCCTCTAGAAAAAACATGGAGTTGTTATTCTGGAGATTTAAAACCCTGCGGGAAATGCGATAGTTGCAGAATTAGACAAAGAGCCTTCAAAAAATGGCAAATAAAAAAGAATGAAAATTAAAACAAAAAAATTATCTAAGTGGCTTGACCCAGAATTGATAGCTAATCATTTTGCATTAAAATTTGGGGAACATGGGTTGTCTTGGTTAGATAGTGATGGGAAAGATAATGGAGAATGGTCTATTTTAGGAGTTAACCCAAAAGAAATTATTTGCTCTAGAGATATCAATAATTTGGATATGGATAATAATCCATTTTTTAAATTAAAAAACATTGATAGAGGATTTTGGATGGGATGGTTAAACTTTGAGGCAAGCGCTTACATCGAACCAAAAAATCCATGGAAGAATAATGAAATATCGACTTTATGGATTGCATCATATGATCCAATTATAAAATTTAATCTGGTTTCTAATGAAATAATTCTTGAAGGAACTAGCACTGCTGAATTAATTAAATTTGAAAAAATAATTTTTAATATTAATGCTGAAACAGAAAAAAAATATATTAAAAGAAATCTGAAATTTGATTTTTCTAAAATTAATTTAAAAAAAATAACCAACGAATTTCAAAAAAATATTTTGAAAGTTAAAAAATTAATTTCTATAGGAGATATTTTTCAAGCAAATCTAACAACACAATGTGAAGTTAAGGCTTTAGAAACTTATAGTTGTTTAAGCATATATTCAAAAATAAGAAGGAAATTACAAGCCCCTTTTGGAGGAATTATAATAAATCATTCACAGGGAATCAATGAAGCAGTGTTGTCAACTTCACCTGAAAGATTTTTAAAAATAGACAAAGCAGGATATGTCGAATCAAGACCTATCAAAGGCACAAGATGCAGACACCAAGATGAGAATCAAGATGCATTAAATGCTATAGATTTGATAACTAATGAAAAAGATAGAGCTGAAAATATTATGATTGTTGACCTCTTAAGAAACGATTTAAGCAAAGTATGCGAAATAGGAAGTATTGAGGTTCCAGAAATATTAAAACTTGAAAGTTACTTAAAAGTACATCATCTTACATCTGTAATAAGAGGAAAACTAAAAAAGGATAAAAGCTGGGTTGACTTACTAATTGCTTGTTGGCCGGGAGGCTCAATCACTGGAGCTCCAAAATTACGTTCATGCCAAAGACTTTTTGAAATAGAAAAATACTCAAGAGGTCCTTACTGTGGTTCCTTCATCAAAGTTGACTGGAATGGAGAGTTTGATAGCAATATACTAATAAGATCATTTATATTAAATGGTAAAAAAATTAATATATCCGCTGGTTGTGGAATAGTAAGTGATTCTGATCCTCAAAATGAAACAGAAGAACTAAAGTGGAAACTTTTGCCTTTGATAGATTCATTAAAATGAAATTAAGTTTAGGCTGGCATAAAGATAAATGGCTAGATATTGAAAATATTTATATATCAGCAAATGATAGAGGTCTTAAGTTTGGAGATGGCATATTCGAGACTGTTTTAATAAAAAATAATAATGCTGTATTGATAGACGAACATATTCAAAGACTGGAAAATAGCAGTAAGGTTTTAAACATGAGTTTGAATTTAAATAAATCACATTTAAAAGACGTTATTAATCTAGGCATTTCAAAACTATCTCTTAAAAAGCATCAATTCGGATCAATTAGAATTAATTACAGCAGAGGTTTGAATAAAGGCAGATCGATTAGAATTAATAAAAATCAACAAGAAGATTATAAAAATAATTTATGGATTGAATTTTATCTTATAAAACCTAATTTTTCTCCAATAAGTACATTTATTAGTCAAACAGAAAAAAGAAATCAATATAGTTTAATTAATCAATGTAAAACTTTTTCATATAATCAATCAATACAAGTACTAATAGAAGCTAATAAAAAATTATTTGATGATTGTTTAATGTTAAATACATCTAATGAATTATGTTGTGGCAGCACTTTTAATATATTACTTAAAAGGAACAATACATGGTTAACACCAAGAAAAGAAAGCGGTTGTCTTCAGGGAATTATGGTTAAAAAAGCTATAAAATTAAAAATAATAAAGGAAGAATTGATCTTACCTAAATTTTATAATGATGATATTTTAATTGCAATTAATAGTTTATCTTGTAGACAAATTAATAGAGTAAATGATATAGAATTTATAAAAACTTTTGATCCAAAGTATTTCTGGAAATTATTGTATAAGTAAGATTATTTCTTTTCTGGTAAAGAAGCATTAGATCTGTTATTTATAAAGTTATTAACTTTAAAACCAACAATATTTCCAATAACAATAATTGATGGTGAAGTGAAACTTTTATTACTAATTGTCTCTACTAAATTCTTTAATTCTGAAATTAAACATTTTTGATTATGCAAAGTTGCTTCTTGAATAACTGCACATTTAGTATTCTCATCCAAACCGCCTAGAAGTAATTCTTTAACAATAAATTCTATATTCCTCATACCCATGTAAATTACTAAACCGTCAGATGATTTAGCTAACAATCTCCAATTAACAGTCTTTTTGTCTTTCTTAATATCTTCATGTCCAGTGACAAAAGTTACAGAGCTTCCTGCTTCTCGATGGGTTAATGGAATCCCAAAATTTGAAGGAGCGGCTATTCCAGAAGTTATCCCAGGCACAATTTCAACTGAAATCCCATTTTTTTCTAAAAAAGATACTTCTTCACCACCTCGAGAAAAAACAAAAGGATCACCTCCTTTAAGCCTTACAACGCTCTTCCCTTCTTTTGCTAATTTTACAATAAGTGAATTAGTATCAGCCTGAGGAACAGAACACAATCCAGCCCTTTTACCTACATTAAATATTTCGGTTTTTTTGTTAATTTCCTTAATGATTTCTGCAGAAACTAACGCATCATGGACCAAAGCATCACAACTTTTGATAAGTCTTAAGGCTTTTAAAGTTAGGAGCTCAGGGTCACCAGGACCCGCTCCAACTAAATAGACTATACCGGGCACATTAATCTCCATTAACAGGTATGGTAGTAAAAGAAAATTGTATTGTAGATAAATATCGTGAAAAAAAGTTTATTCAAACCAAGTAGGAAATTCACTTTATTCAGTGCTTTTGTAACTCTCCTAAATGATCGATTAAGCGAAAGTATTCTTTTACCAATTTTACCTTCTTTTGTTTTACTATTTGACTCAAAAGCTAGCACTTATGGTCTACTCTCTTGTACTTATCAATTAGCACAATTTACAGCTTCCCCTTTTATTGGGCTTATGAGTGATAGATATGGAAGAAGACCTATAACTTTGTTTTGTATAACTGGATCAATCATCGGAATATCAATATTATCATTTACAGTTTTATTTGATTGGTCAACGTCACTAGCGACTATCCCCTTATTTTTATTATTTATAGCAAGACTTATTGATGGTCTTAGTGGTGGAACTGCAGCGACGGCGACAACTATACTTGCAGATATTTCTAGTCCTGAAAAAAGAGCAAAAACATTTGGACTTATTGGAGTTGCATTTGGATTAAGTTTCTTCTTGGGTAATATATTTGTTGTTATTTTTGCTAAAAATACAAATAATAATTTCATTATTCCAGTAATAATAGCCTCAATAATTCCAATTATTAACTTCATACTAGTATTTTTTTATTTACCAGAAACCAAGCCTCAAAACGAATTAAAAAAATCAAACCAAATTTTAAGGAATCCTCTAAAACAATTATTTAAAGTATTTAAAGAAGAAAAAATTAGAAAATTATCTCTAGCTTTTTTTATATATTTCATAGCTTTTACCGGATTAACAAATATTTTAATTTTCTTCCTTCAAGAATCTCTGAATTGGACAACTAAGGCATCCAGTGGAACTCTTGTAGTTGTAGGGGTAATAGCAATTATCGTACAAGGTGGGCTAATTGGTCCTCTAGTAAAAAAATTTGGAGAAATGAAACTTACCTTAATTGGTTCAGGTTTTATTCTTTTAGCATGTTTTCTTCTAATAACTACCCCCCAAGAAAATGCGACAGTAAATATTTATTCTGCAGTTTCATTCTTAGCTGTGGGTGCAGGTTTAATTACACCTACATTAAGAGCATTAATATCAAAGAAATTGGATGGTGATAACCAGGGTTCTATACTAAGTAATTTACAAGGTCTTCAAAGTCTTGGTGGGGTTTTAGGTATCGGAATGGCTGGAAGAGTTTATGATGATTTTGGTCCCAAAGCACCATTTGTTGCAGGATCAATTATTTTACTTTTTATGATTTACCTTATTGCTGAAGGAAAAAATAACAATATTTCTTATAGTTAACTAATATGATGCCCTAATGAAATACAAAGCTAACAATTTTATTAATAGAGAATTAAGTTGGATCGACTTTAATAAGAGAGTTCTTCTTACCGGCATGGAAAAAGACTATAAAGTACTAGATAAAATTAAATTTTTTTCAATTTTCAGTAATAATCTTGATGAATTTTTTATGGTTAGAGTTGCATCATTAAAGACTCAAGTTGAAGCCGGGATTAGCAAAAAAAGTATTGATGGTCAAACTCCTAAAGAACAATTAAAAAAAATTAACAAAGAAGTAAAAAAACTCACAACCCTTCAAGAAAAATATTTTAATAATGAATTAAATGATGAGCTAAGGAATAAAGGAATTTTTATAAAAAAGTATAGTGAACTGAATGAAAATCAAAAAAATTGGTGTAACAGCTATTTCCTGTCTTCAATTTTTCCTTTATTAACACCATTAGTAGTTGATCCTGCGCACCCATTCCCTTTTATAAGTAATTTAAGTCTTAATTTAGCCGCTCTTATTAATAATAAAGAAGAATCAAAAAATCAATTTGTAAGAGTTAAAATCCCGACAAAAAATATAGGCAGATTTATACTTGTTCCTAATGAAATTATTGAAACTGAAGATGAAAGAGAGCGTTTTTTTATAACTGTTGAAGACTTAATTGGAAACAATATCAATGCCTTATTTAATGGAATGGAGTGCTTAAATTATTCTTTTTTCCGAGTAACAAGAGACGCAGATTTAGAATTAAAAGAACTTGAAGCTGACGATTTACTTCTTGCTGTAGAGCAAAGCTTGCAAAAAAGAAGATTAGGGGGAGATGTAGTTAGATTAGAAGTAAAAGAAAACATTCCACAAAATATTTTAAAGTTACTTATTGAAAGTATTGGAATACCTGAAGAATATATTTACTTTTGCAAAAGCTTATTAGGACTTGACGATTTAAATTATCTCACAAAAATTAATCGAGAGGACTTAAAAGAAAATTTATTAATTGGAGATACACATCCATTATTAAAATCATTGAATTCTTTTAAAGATAAAAATTTTAACTCTATTTTCAGCATTCTTAGGAAACAGAGTATACTCCTACATCATCCATATGACTTATTCAAAACCTCTGTAGAAGAATTTATCAATAAAGCAGCTGACGACAAACTTGTACTAGCCATTAAAATTACTCTTTATAGAGTTTCAAAAGACTCTCCAATTATTGAAGCCTTAATGAGAGCGGCTGAGAATGGGAAAGAAGTAATGACTCTTGTTGAGCTCAAAGCAAGATTTGATGAAGATAACAACATCCAATGGGCAAAACAGCTTGAACAAGCTGGGGTTCATGTTGTTTATGGAATACTAGGCTTTAAAACGCATACAAAGATTGCTTTAGTAATTAGAAAAGAAAAAGGAAGATTAAGGAATTATTTTCATATTGGAACTGGAAATTACAATTCGAATACTTCTCGCTATTACACAGATATAGGATTTCTTTCAACGGATCCTGATATCTCCTCAGATTTAATTGAACTTTTTAATTACTTATCAGGATTCTCAAAACAAAAAACTTATCAGAAATTATTAGTATCACCAGCATCATTAAGAAAAAAATTCATCTTTTTAATAAATAGAGAAATTGAAAATATGGAAAAAGGAGAAAAAGGGGAAATTATTGCAAAAATGAATTCATTAGTAGATCCAGAAATTATTCAATTACTTTATTTAGCTTCTCAAAAAGGAGTTAAAATTCATCTTATAATCCGAGGAATATGTTGTTTATATCCTCAAAGAGAGAATTTGAGTGAAAATATTAATGTTACAAGTATTATTGGGCATTTTCTTGAACATTCTAGAATTTTTTGGTTTTACAATAACAATAATCCTGAAGTTTTTATAGGCAGCGCAGACTGGATGAAAAGAAATTTAGACAGAAGAATAGAAGCTGTTACACCTATAGAAGACTTAAAATTAAAATCTCAACTATTTGATCTTTTACAAACTTATATTGATGATAACTATTACTCTTGGATCATGAATAAAGATGGAATATACGAAAAAAAAAGGAGGGGTTCAAACTCAAATCGTTCTCAAATTGATCTAATTAAAGATTAAAAAAATAAATTTTTTATAACATTTTAAAAAACTTCTTAATATTGATAAAAATTTTATATTTATAAAAACTCCAGTCATATCAACAATTTTGAAGTAATATTGATAAAAATAAATTTTTTTGTCTTTAAAGTTTCAACGCAAAAGTATTTTTTTTCTTGATTTCAGTGCTAGCTTTTTAAAAAATCCACTAAAAGAGGCCAGGGTGATGGGGATCCTTCTGGAATCGGGAAATAGTTCTTCAAAAAAGAAAGCTGAAGAACCTAGATTACCAAACACTGCGGGCAAGACTCGCAAAACAAAACCGAGCTTAACTGCAAAACAAAACCAAAAAAAATCTGCAAGACTTGCTTCAGATTCAATAGGTTATTACTTAAGCAGTATTGGAAGAGTTCCTCTTCTTACAGCAGCAGAAGAAATAGAGCTTGCGCATCATGTTCAAAACATGAAAAAAATGCTAGAAATTCCTGAGATAGAAAGATCATCAAAAAATCTTCGCTTAATTAAAATTGGGAAAAGAGCAAGAGATAGAATGATGTCAGCCAATTTAAGACTTGTAGTATCTGTTGCTAAGAAGTATCAAAATCAAGGGTTAGAATTATTAGACTTGGTACAGGAAGGCGCCATAGGCTTAGAAAGAGCGGTTGATAAATTTGATCCTGCGATGGGATATAAATTTTCTACTTATGCTTATTGGTGGATTAGACAAGGAATGACAAGAGCTATTGATAATAGTGCTAGAACAATTCGATTGCCAATTCATATCAGTGAAAAGCTTTCCAAAATGAGGAGAGTATCCAGAGAATTATCTCAGAAATCTGGAAGGCAACCAACCAGATTTGAAATGGCAACAGCTATGGGAATTGAGCAAAAAGATTTAGAAGACTTAATCTCTCAAAGTGCTCCATGCGCATCTCTTGATGCTCACGCAAGAGGCGAAGAAGATCGTAGTACTCTTGGTGAACTTATTCCCGATCCAAATGGAGAAGAGCCCATGGAAGGGATGGATAGAAATATCCAAAAAGAACATTTAGGAACTTGGCTGACTCAACTAAATGAAAGAGAACAAAAAATTATGAAACTTAGATTCGGCTTAAACGGAGAAGAACCTCTTACACTAGCCGAAATAGGAAGACAAATAAATGTATCCAGAGAAAGAGTTAGGCAATTAGAAGCTAAGGCAATATTAAAACTAAGAGTAATGACCACTCATCAAAAAGCAGCCTAATTAAGTTGTTGAATTTTGTTTATATTTTAATTTATATATTTATTATCTTTTTTATATCAATAATATATAAAAGATTTAATCCAAATAATAAAGAAGTACTGAGAAAAATTGTTCATATTGGAATAGGACCTTTAATTCCGCTCGCAAAATTCTTAGACATTGATCAAACTTTTGCTCTTTATTTTACAGGGCTTGTTTCGTTGTTAACTTTCATAAATTACCAATTTAAATTATTTCCAACTATTGAGGATGTAAATAGAAAGAGTTATGGAACGTTATTTTATTGTTTAAGCTTATTTATTTTAATTTACCTCTATTGGGAAAAAGATCCTACTTCACTCATTGCTGGTTTTTTTATAATGACATTTGGTGATGGCTTTGCGGCATTAATAGGAAAAAACTTTAAATCCAAAAGTTGGATTTTATTAAACCAAAGAAAATCCTTTTTTGGAACAACCACTATGTTTATTACAAGCCTGATAGTAGTTTTTGGTTTAAGTTATATTCAAAAATACACTTTTAATATAAATTTTTTTACTATTGCTTCTATTTCTACAATACTTGAACAATTTAGTATTTATGGAATAGATAATTTTATTGTGCCTATTTCAGCAGCATTTTGCTTTAACTTTTTTATTACAGGTTTATAAATTACAAGATTGAATCATACAGAATCTGAAGCAAATTTTTCGTTGTATCTATATTTATACAAGCATCAGTAATGCTCCTCCCATATTCAAGATCTTTTCTATTTGAAAGTTTTTGATTACCCTCCTTAAGGTGACTTTCAAGCATTACTCCTAAAATATTTTTTTCACCATTTTTAATCTGATTTGCCACGTTTTTAAGAACATCAGACTGCTTCCTGTAATCTTTATTAGAGTTTCCATGGCTACAATCAATCATAACTTTGTAAGGAAGATTACCTACTTTTAATTCAGAAGAAATACTTTTTACGTGTTGATTTTCAAAATTAACTCCTTTAGAACCTCCCCTTAAAACTATATGTCCATCTGGATTACCTGTTGTATTTACAATAGAAGCATAACCTTGATCATTAACACCTAAGAAATGATGAGATTTTGAAGCCGACTGCATCGCATTAATAGCCGTGCTAAAAGAACCATCAGTACCATTTTTAAAACCAATAGGCATGGATAATCCTGAAGCCATTTCTCTGTGAGTTTGACTTTCAGTAGTCCTTGCACCAATTGCTGTCCAACTGATTAAATCAGCAATATATTGAGGAACAATTGGATCTAGCAACTCTGTCGCTGAAGGGATCCCACGAGTTGCAAGATAAGAGAGTAAGCTTCTAGCTCTACGTAAACCTGTATTGATATCATAGGAACCATCCAGGTGAGGATCGTTTATCAATCCTTTCCAACCTATTGTAGTTCTTGGTTTTTCAAAATATACTCTCATTACAATTTCCAATTTATCATTATAAATTTTTCTAAATTCTTGAATATATTCTGAATATTCTTTAGCAGCTTCAATATCGTGAATAGAACATGGTCCTACTATGACTAATAGCCTAGGATTATCATCATGCAAAATATTTTGTATCGATCTTCTTGTATTAGAGACAGTATCAGCAGAGGTATAATCTAGAGGTATATCATTATGAAGTTTGCTTGGAGGTATTAATGGACGTGTTTCAACAACATGTAAATCAGATGTTTTTTCTAAAGATTGATTATTTGATGAAGTGGTCATTAATTAATTAATTAAGAAGTTTGAATATTTAAAAAAGCATTGATGAATACTCTCCTTATCAATATTAAAAATAACAATAGATTAGGCATTAAACCTTACAAATGAAGAAATTGGAAACATTGCTCAAAGATTATGCAGACCACGTAGCTGAAAGAGCTGCTCAAGGTATACCTCCATTGCCTCTAAATGCAGAACAAATTAATTGTGTGACGCAACTATTAGAACAAGAAAATATTTCCGAAAGTGATTACTTATTAGATTTACTTATAAACAGAGTACCACCAGGAGTTGATGAGGCAGCTTACATAAAAGCAAGTTGGCTTACAGCGATTGTAAATGGAGAAAAACATTGCAAATTGATTAATTCCCAAAAAGCAATACAAATTCTTGGAACAATGATCGGAGGATATAACGTTAACTCACTTATTGAGATACTCAAAAGTAAAAACAATTTACTTGCGAAAGAAGCAGCAAAAGTTTTAAAGGATATTATTCTTGTTTACGATTCAGCAAATGATATTTTTGATTTATCTCAAAATAATATTTATGCAGAAGAGGTTATAAATAGTTGGGCGAATGCAGAATGGTTTACAACTAGAAATTCTCTTCCAAGAGAAATTACATGTTTAGCATTCAAAATTGATGGAGAAACAAATACTGATGACTTATCTCCGGCAGTTCATGCTACAACCCGTCCAGATATACCACTACACTCATTATCCATGCTTGAATTCAAGAACCAAGATGGACTAAAAATTCTTGATGATCTTAAAAAACAAAATATACAGATAGCTTATGTCGGAGATGTTGTTGGTACAGGAAGTTCAAGAAAATCTGCAATTAATTCTGTTATTTGGCATTTAGGCGAAAATATTCCCTTTGTTCCTAATAAAAAAACCGGTGGGATAATTATAGGTAACAAAATAGCACCAATTTTCTATAATACAGCCCAAGATTCAGGCGCACTTCCAATTGAAACTGATGTCTCTGAAATAAAGACTGGTGATTTACTTAAAATACTACCTTACGAAGGTATCATTAAAAAAATAGATAAAATTTCAAATACTGAGTTAGTAATTAGTCATTTTAAATTAAACCCATCAACACTTACAGATGAAATTCAAGCTGGTGGAAGAATAAATCTCATGATTGGAAGATCTCTGACAGATAAAATCAGAAAAAAACTTGAATTAGAACCTAGTGAAATATTTATCCGTCCAAAAAGTCCAAAAAAGAATAATACTGGATTTACTCAAGCACAAAAAATAGTAGGTAAAGCATGCGGATTAAAAGGAGTTTTTCCTGGTATGACGTGTGAACCCATTATGACAACTGTTGGTAGCCAAGATACTACTGGACCAATGACTAGAGATGAACTTAAAGAGCTAGCTTGTTTAGGTTTTACTGCAGATTTAGTAATGCAAAGTTTTTGTCATACTGCTGCATATCCTAAACCAGTTGATTTAGTTACTCATCAAGAATTACCTGATTTTATTTCACAAAGAGGTGGTGTAGCTCTTAAACCTGGAGACGGCATAATCCATAGTTGGCTTAATAGAATGCTACTTCCTGACACTGTAGGAACAGGTGGGGATAGTCATACAAGATTCCCCCTTGGAATTTCCTTCCCTGGAGGCTCAGGTATTGTTGCTTTTGCTGCAGCAATAGGATCCATGCCATTAAATATGCCGGAATCAGTATTAGTAAAATTTACAGGAAATTTACTGCCAGGAATAACGCTACGAGATCTTGTAAATGCAATTCCACTCTTTGCAATAAAACAAGGTCTATTAACTGTTGCTAAAGAAAATAAACAAAATATATTTAATGGTAAAATTATGGAAATAGAGGGTTTACCTGATTTAAAACTTGAACAAGCATTTGAATTGACTGATGCTACTGCTGAACGATCATGCGCCGGAAGTACAATACTCTTATCACATAAAACTGTAGAAGAATATTTAAAAAGTAACATTTGCCTCTTAGAGAAAATGATTGAAAGCAATTATGAAGATGCCAAATCGATATCAAGAAGAATTTGTGATATGAAAACTTGGCTAAAAAAACCTGAACTAATTCAACCAGATGAAAATGCCTCTTATGAAGAGATAATAGAAATTAACTTATCTAAAGTTACACAACCAATAGTAGCTTGCCCAAATGATCCAGATAATGTCAAAGAAATTAAAGATGTAGAAAATATTAAGATCGATGAAGTATTTATAGGATCCTGCATGACTAATATTGGACACTACAGAGCCGCTGCGAAGGTTCTTGAGGGTATAAATAAAATAAATGCAAAACTATGGATCTGCCCTCCGACAAAAATGGATGAGGAAACACTAAAAGCAGAGGGATACTATGAAATATTTGAAAGATGTGGCGCAAGATTAGAGTTGCCAGGTTGTTCATTATGCATGGGAAATCAAGCAAGAGTAGATGAAGGTTCTGTTGTCTTCTCAACCAGTACCCGCAATTTTGATAATAGACTTGGCAAAAATGCCCAAGTATTTTTAGGAAGTGCTGAATTGGCAGCAGTTTGTGCTCTTCTTGGAAAAATACCTACAGTAAATGAGTATCAGGATATTACTAAAAACAAAATAAATCCATACTCTGATGAACTTTATCGTTATCTTCAATTTGACGAAATAGAAAATTTTAGTTTGTCAAAATGAAAATAAACTATGCAAAATCTAATAAAAGAAAATATTCAAAAAACCAGTACTAACTCTTCTCGTAGCATTAAAAAATTACTTAAACAAAGATCTTTTGTTGTCGTTATATCAATTCTATTTACAGGATTAGGAGCATCAATAACTAGTATTTTTTTTAAAACTGGAATTTATTTTATGAATAATTGGAGATTAGAACTTTTAGATCAATTTCCATCCATTGCAGTCTTACCAGCATTTGGTGCTGTTGGTGGAGCCATATCAGGATTTTTAATTAAAAATATTGCTCCGGCTGCAAAAGGTTCTGGTGTAAGTCAAATCATGGGATTCTTGAGGCATAAAAAAGTACCTATGAATCTTAAAGTTGGATTAGTTAAATTAGTATCTGGGATAATTGCAATTGGTAGTGGGTTCCCCCTGGGTCCTGAAGGCCCATCAGTTCAAATGGGAGGATCAGTTGCTTGGCAAATGGCACAATGGCTAAAAGCACCTCTAGCGTTTAGAAGAGTACTTGTGGCGGCAGGAGGCGGTGCTGGGATCGCTGCAGTATTCAGTGCTCCTTTGGGCGGATTTATTTACGCGATTGAAGAATTATTAAATTCTGCGAGACCAGTAGTCTTATTATTAGTTGTAATAACAACTTTCATAGCAGATTCTTCTGCAGATATTATTCAAGCTTTGGGATTAGACCCAAAGGCTCGAGGTTTTGACTTCAATCTAGGGTTTTTAATCCAAAAAGAATATGATCCATCTGTCTTTTTCTTGCCCATAGATTTTATTTATCTTGTTTTGCTAGGAGTTATTATTGGATTATTTGCAGAACTTTATAGCAAGTATGTTCTTGCTATGCAAAATCTTGGGAAGAGATGGTATAAAAATAAATTTATTTTAAAAATGAGTATTTGCGGACTTTTACTTGGAAGCATTTATTCTTTTTTACCGAGCTCTTTTCACAATTTAGATGAATTGCAAAAGATAATAGCTGAAAAAAATACCAGTATTGAAATAGCTCTTTTAGCTGTATTTATACTCTTTATAACAACTGGATTAGCTGCCGCCTCAGGGGCACCTGGAGGACTATTTTATCCAATGCTCACTTTAGGTGGAGCCATAGGTTTAATAATGGGAAGCTGGGTAGAAATTGCTACAGGTCATGCCCCAAGTACATATATCTTTGCTGGGATGGGGGCATTTGTTGCAGGATGTTCTAGGACTCCAATAACGGCTATGTTTTTGGCTTTTGCACTAACAAAAAATTTATTAATAATGAAACCTGTTCTTATTAGTTGTATTACAAGTTTTTTAGTAGCAAGAGCTTTTAATGAAAAATCAATTTACGAAAGACAAATACAAATTGAATTAGAAGATTAATAAAATTGATTTTTAGTCAAAAACAGCAGTTTTACTATCGTATACAAAAATCTGATGATTTAAATGTAGTCTAACTGCTCTTGCAAGAGCTATTCTCTCAATATCCCGTCCTTTTCTAATCAAATCAGCAACCTCATCTCTATGACTTACATTGACAGTACATTGCTCAATTATTGGCCCTTCATCTAAATCTTTAGTAACATAATGTGCAGTTGCCCCAATTAATTTCACTCCTCTCTTCCAAGCCCGATGATAAGGTTGCGCACCTTTAAATGCAGGCAAAAAAGAATGATGTATATTAATGATTGAAGAATAATGTTCCAGAAAAGAGTCACTTAAAATTTGCATATATTTAGCTAATACAACAAGTTCAATATCAAAATCTTTTAACAAATTTAAAATTTGTTTTTCTACACTAGATTTAGATGAATTAGTAGTATCAATACAAACAAATTGAGCTTTAAAATCCTTAGCAATATTTTCAAGATCTCGATGATTAGAAATTATTAATGGTACATTCATTTGTAATTCACCATTTCTTACTCGCCAAAGCAAGTCTATTAAACAGTGGTTTTGCTTACTTACAAAAATACCTACATTTGGTATTTCATCTGAATAATTAATATTAAATTCTCCATTTATATCTATTGCAATTTTTTCAAATTGCTCATAAATTTCAGATTTATTAATTGGTAAATCATTTCTATCCCATTCAATCCTACTTAAAAATAATCCTGCATCTTGATCAGTATGATGATCTGAATGTTTTATATTACCGCCATAATCAGATATCCAACTAGTTAATTGACTAACTAATCCAGGACGATCTGGACATACAGTTCTTAAAATGATTGATGCTTTTTCCAAAAAAAAATCTAAACTATTAAATCTTTTGATTAACTACTTATAATATACCAATGAAAGTATCGAACAAGAATTTTAAAAATTTACATATTTTAATTGTAGGATCAGGAGTTATTGGAAAATTTAACGCATTGGAACTTTCTAAACAAGGTTTTAAAATAACCATCGCAGATCCACAAAAAAAGAAAAATAGTAGCAGTGCAGCACTGGGACTCCTTATTGGAAATATGTATCAAAAAAGTAAAGGCAGAAGTTGGGAACTAAGAAAGAAAAGTAATGAATTATGGCCAAGATGGATAAAATTCCTTGAGCAATACAATAATAATTTACACATTGAAAAACCATTAATCCAACTAACAACTGAGCAAAAAAACTTTGAAAAACTGTGTAAGTTTATTTCTAATCATCCTACGCGGGGTTTAAGAGTTTTAGAACGAGACTCCACCATTATTCAGAACATTAATAAAATATTTAACATGAATAACTTGAAAGGAATCATCTCAGGTGAGGATGGAAGAATAGATCCTATTTCATTATTAAAGACATTAAATATTTTTCTAAAGGATGAAAAAGTAGATTTTATTAAGGATAAAATTATAAAAATAAAAAAATTAAACAATCAATGGATTTCTACATGCAGCAATAAACTTGAGATTAAAAGTGATGTAATTATTTTATGTAACTCTCTTGATGCTCTTAAATTGATCGACTTGAATATTCATGATATAAAATTAAAACCTGTTTTAGGTCAAGCTATAGAAATCTCGCCTAGTAAAGAAGAAATTAATTTACTATCTCTACCTAAGCATTTCAACATCAATGGTACGAATTTTATTCGAAAAAATAACAACAAAATAATTATTGGATCTACCGACGAATATGATATTGAACCAAAAGAAAATACATTTGAAGAACTTACAGATTTCCTAGAAAATAAACCTAAATGGTTAAATAAAAATAATATTACTGATAAATGGCTTGGAATAAGGTCTCGCCCAGAAGATGAACCATCACCAATATTAAAAAGTTTAGAAAAAGGTTTAATCTTATGTACAGGTTTTTATAAAAATGGGATATTACTTGCCCCGGCTTGCTCAAACTGGGTATCAGATGAGATTGCAAATCATCTTCTTTAATCTTTTGTCTCTGTAAAATCTGCGTCAATCACATCGTCATCACTACCTTTTTCATTGGCTTCATTCGACTCTGGTCCACCAGGTGCTGGAGGCTGATTCCCTTGCTGTTGATATACGGAAGAACCTATCGCATAAAGCTCTTGTTGAAGTTCTTCTAACAATTTCTTCATAGATTCATAATCTTCTTTTGAAGTTGCTTCTTTCAATGCTTTACTTTTTTCTTCTACCTTGGTTTTAGCCGAAGCATCAACTTTATCACCGAGTTCACTTAACTGTTTTTCTGTTTGATAAACTAAAGTTTCAGCTTGATTCTTTAAATCAATTTTTTCTCTTTTTTCTTTATCAACAGAGGCATTTGATTCTGCATCTTTAACCATTTTGTCAACTTCATTGTCTGAAAGAGTTGAGGCACCAGTTATGGAAATAGATTGTTCTTTACCACTTCCTTTATCTTTCGCAGTAACACTTAAAATTCCATTTGCATCAATGTCAAATGTTACTTCTATTTGGGGAACACCTCTTGGAGCGGAGGGAATACCATCAAGTCTAAAGGTTCCTAAACTTTTATTATCTGAAGCCATTTCTCTCTCACCCTGCAAAACATGAATCTCGACATTAGTTTGACCATCAACAGCAGTTGAGTAAGTCTCGGCTTTTTTTGTTGGAACCGTTGTATTTCGAGTAATCATTTTTGTCATTACACCTCCTAAGGTCTCTACACCAAGAGATAACGGAGTAACATCGAGCAGCAGTATGTCTTTAACTTCACCTGCCAAAACTCCCCCTTGAATAGCTGCACCCACAGCTACAACCTCATCTGGATTTACAGTTTGATTAGGATCTTTACCAGTGACACGCTTAACCAACTCTTGAACAGCAGGCATTCTAGTTGAACCACCAACCATTACTATTTCATCAATCTCTCCAGTAGATAACTTGGCATCCTTAAGAGCTTGTTCTACAGGAACTCTACATCTATCAATTAATTTAGAAGCAAGCTCTTCGAAATTAGCTCTAGTCAAATTAAGATCAAGATGTTTTGGACCCTCTGGAGTGGCAGTTATGAAAGGTAAGTTAATTTCGCTTTGAGTAGCATTTGAAAGTTCAATTTTTGCCTTTTCAGCAGCTTCAGTAAGACGTTGCAATGCTTGTTTATCTTGTCTTAAATCAATACCTTCATTGCTTTTAAAAATGCTTGCTAAGTGGTCAACAATACATCTATCAAAATCATCACCTCCTAAATGAGTATCTCCAGAAGTTGATAGAACTTCGAAAACACCATCTCCAACTTCTAAAACAGAGACATCAAAAGTTCCGCCGCCTAAATCAAAGACAAGTATTCTTTCATTACTCTTTTTGTCTAATCCATAAGCTAATGCAGCAGCTGTAGGTTCATTTATTATCCTTAAAACTTCTAGGCCAGCTATCTTGCCTGCATCTTTAGTAGCTTGTCTTTGAGAATCATTAAAATAGGCTGGGACAGTTATAACAGCTTGAGTGATATTTTCTCCTAGATATTTACCTGCATCTTCAGAAAGTTTTCTTAAGACCTGAGCACTTACTTCTTCAGGAGAAAACTGTTTATCTAATACTGGGCACTTTAATTTGACATTTGAACCAGACTTTTCAATACCATAACTGACATCTTTTGATTCTTCATTAACTTCATCAACTCTTCTACCAACAAAACGCTTGGCCGAGTAAAAAGTATTTTCAGGATTCATTACAGCTTGTCGTTTTGCTATTTGGCCAACGAGCTGATCTTGATTCTTTGTATATGCAACAACAGATGGTGTAGTTCTGAAACCCTCCGCATTTGCTATTACAGTGGGTTTACCACCTTCCATAACAGCAACACAACTATTAGTTGTCCCTAAATCGATTCCAACAACCTTCCCCATGGATAGATACTCTATTTGATATCTTCCATAATCGGTCATTAACGACATTATTGTTACTCTAAAACGAGGTGTGGTTCCCGAACAGATCACAGTTTTTCTGCAAAATTTTTTTTAATAATGATTACGAGTAAAACATCATTTCTTGCTTTGATTGGAAATCCAGTAAGTCATTCTTTATCTCCAGTTATGCAGAATGCAGCTATTCAATATTTAGACCTTGATTTAATTTATATGGCTATTCCTTGTAAAAATGAGGACTTAAAAGTAGTTGTTAATTCTCTAAAAAAAATGAATTGTAAAGGTCTAAACATTACAATTCCCTTTAAACAAAAAGTATTTGATATTTGTAGTGAAATATCTCCAGTTGCAAAAAAAGTAAAGGCCATAAATACTCTCAAAATAACCGACAATAAAGATTGGATTGGAACAAATACCGATGTTGATGGATTTATCTATCCTTTAAAAAAACTTAATTTAGTAAAAAAAAGTTCATTAATTTTAGGGTCTGGGGGAGCTGCAAGATCAGTAATTCAAGGCCTAATAGAATTAAAATTATCAAAAATTACAATCATAACGCGAAAAAAAAATTCTTTAAATGAATTAATTACCAATTTTAAAGATGATATCAAAATAGAAGTTTTACTTAGTACTAATCCCAAAATTGATAATTTAATTAAAGAAGCTGATTTAATAGTCAATACAACTCCAGTAGGGATGATCGATACCACAAATGATGTTGATATACCATTTGGTGAAAACTTTTGGAATTCTATAAACTCAAATACTATTGTTTATGATCTTATTTACAATCCTTCTCCTACTCCATTCTTAAAATTTTGCGATAAAAAAGGATGCATGACTATAGACGGTATACAAATGCTTATTGCTCAAGGGGCAAAATCATTATCATATTGGACAAACGGGTTAGAAGTACCTTTTGAGGTTATGCATGATGCATTAAAAAAATATCTTTAATCAAATAAACTATTTATAGTTATAAATAATTTGACCTTGATAATGTATCGTAAGTAATGAACAGACGCTCATTAAACAAATTCTGAGCCAAAGACCTTGTCTGAAATTATGACCGATCAAATTTTTTACGAAACAATGTACATTCTTCGTCCTGATATAGCGGAGGATGAAGTTACTAATCACATAGACAAATATAATAAGCTTCTTGAAGAATTAGGGGGTAAAATACTTGATAGTCAAATGAGAGGTAAAAGGAGATTAGCTTATCAAATAGCAAAACATAGAGAAGGTATTTATGTGCAATTAAGTCATCAAGGAGATGGCCAACATATCTTCAAAATAGAAAAAGCGATGCGTTTAAGTGAAGATGTTATTAGATATTTGACAGTAAAACAAGAAGGACCTTTACCGACGCCAAGATCTTCCAGTAAAGGATCTACCCAGTCAGAAAAAAAAGAAATTGAGAATATTAACTCAACTAATAAATCAGAACCTAAAGAAGACGAAACTAATGATAAAAAAACAGCAGTTTCTGAAACCCTATCTCCTCAAGGAAAAGAGTCTCAAGAGGCTTGAACTCTAACTATTCATTTTTGAATTTAATTCTGCCCATATTTTATTAGACATCCCCCACATATAAATAAATCCTTCTGCCTGCTTGTGATTAAAAATATCATCTTTACTATAAGTTGCAAGATCTTCTCTATAAAGAGAGTTTTTTTCAGAAGAACGACCAATTACTATTGCATTTCCTTTATGTAATCTTATTTTGACCTTACCACTAACAGATGATTGAGTAGTATCAATAAAACCATCTAATGCTTGCTTGAGAGGACCAAACCAAAATCCCTGATAAACTAATTGACCCCATTTTTTTTCTACTAAATTTTTGAAATCTAATACATCTGGATTTAATGTTATGCTTTCCAATTCTTTGTGAGCTTTTATAAGAAGTAAAAGGCCTGGCGCCTCATATATTTCTCTACTCTTAATACCGACAACTCTATCTTCGATCATATCTATTCTTCCAAAGCCATGTTCTCCTGCCAAAGAATTAGCCTTTTGAATAATATCTACAGGACTTAAAAATTCATCATCTATTGCAATAGGAAATCCATTTTGAAATACAATTTCTATATCTTTTGGAGCATTTGGTGCGTCATAAATAGATGAAGTCATATCAAAAACGTCTTCATTTGGTTCTTGCATTGGATCTTCCAATAAACCAGCTTCAATACTACGACCAAGAAGATTTACATCAATGGAATAAGGTGACTTCTTAGAAACAGGAGCAGGAATTCCAAATTTTTCTCCATACAAAATAGCTTCTTCTCTACTCATCTTCCATTCTCTAGCAGGTGTAATGATCTGTAAATCAGGTCCTAAAGCATGAATAGCTAAATCAAATCTTACTTGGTCATTTCCTTTTCCTGTACAACCATGCGCCACGGCATCAGCATTTAGTTCTCTTGCCAAATTTACAAGATTTTCCGCTATCAGGGGTCTGGCCAAAGCTGTTGATAAAGGATACTTTTCTCCATAAAGTGCATTCGCTCTAATAGCGGGAAAAGCATACTTTTCTACAAAATTATCTATTAAATTACCAATCACAGATTTTGTCGCACCTGAATTTAAGGCTTTTTGTCTAACAATCTCTAAATCATCTCCTTGACCAAGATCGGCTACAAAAGTTACGACTTCTGGAATACCATATTCATTTTTTAAATATGGAATGCAGACACTAGTATCAACCCCTCCAGAATATGCAAGAACAACTTTTTTTACCTGCTGCATTAAAATTTACCTCCAAAGAAAAAAGCTGAAATCCTTATTACCTTCAGCTTTCAAAATTTTATTAAAAACTAATAGTATTGTAACTACAAGTGCTGGACCAAAAACTAGAAAAAGTACAAGATAATTATTAATTAATAAAATATCTGGCTTTAAAATGCCATAGTATTTAAAAAAAATGGCAAGGAAGACTGAAATTGGCCAAATTAGAAAATATTTTAAATTTTTTTTATTAAACAAAATTTTTCAAGTGGATGTTTATGTATTATGGTATAAGAAAACAGACTTTTTTAAATGGAAACTAATAAACTCAAGATTAGATTAAGTGAAATTGCTGAAGTAAATCCCGCTTTAACTTGTTATCACAGAGAGGAACCTGCTCCTGTATTGCCATTAAGGGAAGAGCCTGATTTACTATCTTGGCTAGAAGAAACAGGCAGACTTGTAAATGAAAAAGATGGAGATTCTCAAGAGATAAGTACAATTGAAGAAGAAGAACTTTCAGCTTTAATGGGAGAAAAAGAAGATTATAAAACCGAAGAAGACGTTTCAAATGATGATTGGGAAGACTAGATCACTAACTTTTACATCATTATTTTTCTTACTTGTAATTTCATTAATAGTAAATTCTTACATTTTCAATAGTTTACTAATAATTAATGTTTTTCTTATATCTAGTTTAATTTCCTTAGTAATAACAAAATATGGTTTAAAAATAATAAAACAATTAAATTTATTACAAAATATAAGAATAGAAGGTCCATCTCTTCATTTAAATAAAACAAATACTCCTACCATGGGCGGAATATTTATTATTTTGCCATTTTTATTACTACTTTTAATAGTAAATAATAACTTTGATTCTATTGGTATATTATTATTATTTTTTTGTACTATAAGTTTTTTTATTATAGGATTTTTAGACGATTATTTAAGTATTTCAAACAAAAAAAATACAGGTTTAAAATCTAATGAAAAGTTTATATTACAAGCTTTAATTTCGGTTTTATTTATCATATTTGCAAGTCAAAGCAATTATATTAATCCTTTGATCACTATATCTAATAATTGGATTATAGATACAAATATAGTAATTTTTCCAATCTGTTTTTTAACTATAGTTGGTTTAAGCAATGCAGTAAATTTGACTGACGGCCTAGACGGATTAGCTGCTGGATGCAGCGCAATAGTTTTTTTTGGCCTTGGTACGGAAATATTTATTAAAAGTCAAAAAGATTTAATAATTTATGGTCTTATTTCCTATGCAATGTCTGGTTTATGTATAGGATTTCTAAAATACAACAAATATCCTGCAAAGATATTTATGGGAGATACTGGATCATTAACAATTGGT
>CABZLA010000012.1 GCA_902526435.1 uncultured Prochlorococcus sp.
GAGATTTTTACAAAGATATAGAATGCCAAGATAATATTAAAATTAAGAAAATTAACGCTAAAGAATTTAATACTCTTTACAAAACAAAATTAAATAAAATACTTCTAATTGATGTTAGAGAAAAAGAAGAGTTTAATAAATGCTCTATAAAAGGTTCTATATCTATACCCATCAATAATCTCGAACAAAAGTCTCACCTAGAATTTATTAAACAAGAAAGTTCAGTTAAAGAAATTTTCACATTGTGCCAATTAGGAAAACGTTCAGAAAAAGCATCAAAGATTTTGATGAAATTTAAAATAGCCTCAAAATCTATAGAAGGGGGAATAAAAAAAATCAATCAAATACTAATAGGTTAATTATTTAAAAAATTTAATAATCCACCCCTCTCTTTAAATCAACACCAACATTTGCGTAATGCTTATGACAAACCATTTCAGAATATACATCTGCTAGTTGAAAATATGATGGTTCATTTTTACATCTTCCAGTAATAACAACTTCTGTATCTGCAGGTTTTTTTATGAGAGTTTGATATATAGATTCAACAGGTAAAAGTTCTAAATCAACGGTTGGATTTAATTCATCCAAAATAATAGTTTTATATAAACCACTCAAAATAGCCGCTTTTGCAATTTCCCAAGCTCGTTCAGCTTCAACATAATCAATTGGCTGTTGTTGCCCCCTCCATACTATGGCATCTCTCCCTGAACGTAGGTGGTCGACTAAATGTGGGTAACTCTCTCTCAAAGCTTCTATTGCAGCATCTTCGGTATAACCATTACCACCTTTTAGCCATTGTAATATTAAAACTCTATGACTTTTATCTTGAGATATTCCTTTACCAATAGCTTGCAAAGCTTTACCCAATGCGCTTGTGGATTTACCTTTACCCTCGCCAGTATAAACTTCAATGCCACCAAAATTATTCATTTTTCTATGAGATTTATTTAAATCCCCTCTTAAGCGTGATCTCATTTCTGAATGAAGTTGAGATATGCATATCAATGAAGAGGGCGCCGCTCTTCCTGTAATAATTATTTCCAAATCTTCAGGTCGATTTTGAAGTGAATTAACCACTTCCTCAATATTTAGCATCCCTAAATCTAAAACAGGATTCAATTCATCAAGAACAACGACTGAATAAAGGGAACTAGCAATTGCTCCTTTAGCAATATTCCAACCTCTCTCAGCTTCAGCAATATCAGATTTTGTTACTTGATCAGCATTAAAAAATTCAGATCTCCCAGTCCTTACATGATCTATTAAGTGAGGGAAACCTCTTTGTAATGCTTCTATTGCAGAATCTTCATCATATGACCTCTCAGGGCCTTTTAAGAACCTAAGCAACAAAACTCTAGACTGTTTCTTTTCGCATATTCCTAAACCTATTGTTCTAAGTACCACTCCTAAGGCAGCCTGACTTTTCCCTTTCCCTTCACCATCGTAAATATGTAATTGACCTTTAGATCTTTCTTGACTGTCACTTGCGGTAACAATACCAATACCTCTATTTCTACCAGTGTTTGTCAATTTAGAAAAGTGAGAAAATTTAATCTAAGATATAGTTAATAATATTATTAAAGCCTTAATAATAAACTAAACCTTTTCATATCTTAATTTAAATTTTTATAACAGTAATATGTTCTATCAACTTGAAATCCTCTCTGATGAACAAAATGAAAAACTCAAGGAAATTAGAAATTTTATTAAAAATCTTACTAGCGTTTGTGTGGCTTATTCAGGCGGAGTGGATAGTACGTTGGTAGCCTCTTTGGCATTTGAACAATTAGGAAGAAACGCGATTGCTATTACAGGAGTTTCACCCGCATTAGCTAAAACATTACTTGAAGAGGCAAAAACTCAAGCAAGATGGATTGGTATACAACATTTAGAAATTGAGACTTCGGAATTAGATCAATCAAGTTACAGTGAAAATCCTAAAAATAGATGTTTTGCTTGCAAAAAAGAGCTTCATAAACACACTACATTTTTATCTAAAAAACTTAATTACAAAATTGTCTGTGACGGAGTTAATCTTGACGATCTTAACGATTACAGGCCTGGGATTCAAGCAGCTAAAGAAGCAGGAGTTTTATCTCCCTTAGCATTATTTAAGTTTACAAAAAAAGATATAAGGGATATATCAAGAGCTTTGGGATTCCCTTGGTGGGACAAACCCGCTCAACCTTGTTTATCATCAAGATTTCCTTATGGAAATCCAATTACAAATGAAAGACTAAACATGGTAGAAAAAGCTGAAGAATATATTAAGAAAGGGAGCATATCAGAAGTCAGAGTTAGATGTCATGGTTCAACAGCAAGAATTGAAATTCCCAAAAACGAATTACAAATATTTTGTAAAGAATATGATTTTAATGAATTAGTAAACTATTTCTCTAATCTAGGATTCAATTGCACAAGCTTGGATCTTGAGGGTTTAATAAGCGGCAAGCTAAATAGATAAGTATCAAAATTTATTTTTTTATTTAACTATAGACTTCTGAGGGTGGATTTCTATCAATTATACGCAAGAGATGTTCTTTAGCCATTAAAGCTTGAATTAAGTATTTGCACGATATTTCTGGCTTCATATTTTGACCACATGTAAAAATATCAACTGCTGAATAATATGCTTCAGGCCATGTATGTATTGAAATATGAGATTCAGCTAGTAAAGCAATTGTTGTAACTCCCTGAGGTTCAAATTTATTACTTATTAGATTCAAAACTGTTGCATTAGCTAATTTGGCAGCATTACTTAACATACAGCGCAAAAAAGATTCGTCATTTAATTTTTCATAATCACATCTATAAAGTTCTAACAAAAAATGCTTACTTTTATTAACTAATTTCTTCTCATCATTTAATGCTTTGAAAGTTTGAATTTTTTTGGGAACTTCCATTAATCAATTATATTTGAATTATAGATTAACTAAAATTACTGATTTTTAATTATAAGTATATCATTTGTGAAGAGCTTAAAAAAGATTGATTGAATTTATCCAAATGCGTTGCACTTATAAAACATTGACTATCTTTCCCTACCGAATTCAGTAATAAATTTTGTCTAGTGATATCAAGCTCAGCTAAAACGTCATCTAATATAAGAAGAGGAGGTAATTTAATCAAATTACGTAATAAATCCAGTTCTGCCATTTTTAAAGCCAAAATAAAAGTCCTTTGCTGACCAGATGAGCCATACTTTCTTATGGAGATATTATTTATCAGAAACTCTATATCATCACGATGAGGACCAAAATTACATTTACCAGTCACCGCCTCTATTGACCTCTGCTTTTGTAGTTGTTCCACTATTTTCTTACTTATGACTTCTTCTTCTTCTTCTTGATTGATATTTTCTAAACCAGAAAGATAATTTATACCAATTTGCTCTTTGGATTTACTTAAATGATTATGCCAATATTCAACATATGGTTTAATTTTTGATAGAGCTCTCCTTCTCCTTCTAAAAATTCTTGTACTAATTAATGACATTTGAATATCAAAACTTTCAATGACTTCTGAAGATATATCTTTTTGAAAGCTTTCTGAACGCCAAAAATGACTGCGTTGTTTTAAAAGTCTATTAAATCTATGAATCAGCTCTACATATACTGGTTCAAGCTGAGATACAACTTTATCAATCCAAGATCTTCTGTAACCAGGTTCACTTTTGACAATATAAATATCATTAGAACAGAAACATACACTCCTAATATAATTTTGTATTTCAGTTTGTTTTTTCAATAAAGAATCATTTACATAAATCTTTTTAGCTCCTTTCCTAAATAAATTCACTTTCAAATTATCAGTGAAATCAATTTGACCAAAAATAGCTGCCATTTCGCTATCGTTTTCTATTAAATCTTTATCACTTAATGCTCTATTAGATTTTAATTGACTAAGAACTTCGACAGATTCAAGTAAATTTGACTTACCAACACCATTACAACCAAGAACAATAGCTCTTTGCTCACTAAGGTCGATCTCAAAACTTTTATGATTTCGAAAATTATTAATTTTTAAGTTATTTAAAAAAATTTTTTTAATGCATTCCTTAGTTAAATTAGCTAAATTTAAAATATTTAGAATTTCTTTAAAGAAATTGAAAAATAAAGAGCATGTAGCTCAGTTGGATAGAGCATCAGATTCCGGTTCTGAGAGTCGGGGGTTCGACTCCCTCCATGCTCGTAATAAAAGATTTAAAGTTTAAAACCCATTACCCTAATACCATTTGGATCAAGAATAAATCCACTTTCTTCTAAACTTTTAAATGAAGATACTGGAGCTTGAACAGAAATACTACATCCTGGCATTTCCCTGTTTATTTTTTCAAGAGTCACTTGAAGTAATATTGAGTAAAAAAGATTTTGATTATTGCCTTTTTCAGCGCTTAGATTCCATAAGTTAGCGTTTAGTCCTCTATCCGATGTGACCCTTACAAAACCATAGAGCTTATTTTTAAATTCGTTTTGAATCGTGAAGAAAAAATTACTATTCTCAATAGCAAGAGATATCTTTTGAGTAGGAAATGACTCACAGCCACTATTTATCAAAAGTCTATTTAAATCCTTAGCAGTTGGAACTTGTGAAGAATTTATAAAATAACCCTCTGGAAGAATTAGTTTTTTTGTGGAAAAATATCGCAATGATTATCCTGTATTTCTCATCCCTGCGGCAATTCCATTAATTGTTAAAAGTGCTCCTCTTAATAATTCACTACGACTATAAGCTCTTTTAGACTCAATCCTATCCTCCAGAAACTCACTAATTGGAGGTTGTCTTGTTTGATCTCTAAGTCTCCTTAAAAGTGAGACTTGTAAAAATCCTAAAGGAATAATGGTTTTATTTCTTAGGTTAACAGATGATCTTAAGTCTTTATCAGATTCTAGTAGCTTATTTTTACCAGTTATTTCAAGTACTAATGATTTAGTAAGATTATATTCTATGGAGATAACATCAAAAATCTCTTCAAACGACTTTGAATTTTCTTTACTCCCAAGTGTGTCAACGTAATATTTCGCTACTTCTAAATCAACTTTAGATAATGTCATTTCTACCTTGGATATGAGCATTCTAAAAAAGGGCCATCTTTGATGAAGTACTCTTAGCAATTCAATTTGCTCGGGATCTGATTTTAATTCGACGGACAAAGCCGTACCCACGCCAAACCAGCTTGGCAAAAGAAATCTACTCTGTGTCCATCCAAATACCCAGGGGATTGCTCTTAAACTGGATAAATCCTTTGCGCCTTTTTTTCTTCTTGCGGGTCTACTTGATATTTGTAATTTACTAATTTCTTCGATTGGAGTGACCTCCTGAAAGAACGTCAGCAAATTTGGATTCTCATGTACTAATTTTCTGTATTGAATTCTTGAGGTTTCTGCTAACCTAGTCATTAAGTCATTCCATTCTGGGGTAGCATCAAGTCTGTTGATAACCAAACTATTCTGAATAACTGCTGTTGTGACAGTCTCCAAATTATATAAAGCCAATTCAGGAAGACTATATTTAGAAGCTAAAACCTCCCCTTGTTCTGTAATTTTTATTCTACCTTTGAGTGTCCCACTTGGTTGAGCCAATATCGCTTGATAAGCAGGACCTCCTCCTCTTCCTACAGAACCTCCTCTACCGTGAAAAAGTCTTAAAAGTATATTATTTTTGCTTGAAAGATCTTGAAGTGCAATTTGAGCTCTATGAATTTCCCAGTTACTAGATAAGAATCCTGAATCTTTATTGCTATCTGAATAACCTAACATTAACTCCTGAAGAGGTTTAAAACTTTCTCCAACTTTTGGTAATAGTGATTTATAAAAATCTAATTGAAATAATTGCTCCATTACTTCCGGAGCTCTTTGCAGATCTTCAACTGTTTCAAAAAGAGGGACAACCATTAATGTCGATTTCTGAGAACCTTGATCAATAAGTCCCATCTCTTTTGCCAAAAGAAGGACTTCAAGCAAATCAGATGCACTGTGACTCATTGAAATGACATATGAATGGCAAATTCGACTTCCAAATTCTTCTTGCAATCTTTTGACCATTTTAAACACTGAGAACGTTTCTTCAGTACTTTTATTCCAGTTAACTTCAGAGGGAATCAAGGGCCTTTTTGTATTTAATTCCCCAGTAAGCCATTGCATTCTCTCTTTTTCAGACATATGATTGTATTGTTTTGGCAACTCAAGGTAATTAGTTAATTCTTGTATTGCGTCACTATGTCTAGTACTCTCCTGACGTATATCCAAACTTGCTAAAGAAAAGCCGAAAATATGTACCTGAGTTAATAATTTGTTTACTGCTTCACAAGTTAAATCTGTACTATTAAGACTATTTTTTATTAATTCTAAATCATAAGTAAATTCATCAACAGACTTGTAATGTAATTTTTCAACTAGTTCTAAATTTTTGTTATCAGATTCCCTTTCTAAAGATAACTTCCATCCGCCTTCTGCTAGTAAATTATTTCGTTCATGGGTTAATCTTAATTTTTCTAAAATATAACTCAATTTCAATCTATAAGGCTCTGATCTATATCTTGTTGCACTTGCTTCATAAATTTCAGGAAACTTAACCCTATCTGTTTCTAGTGATTCCAAAAGAGATGAGCTTACTTGGCTCCATTGCATTGAGACGCTTAGTTGATCTTTAAGATTAGAGGTCGCTTTGATATATCTCTCTAACATTAATTGTCTTTGGTAACAAGCAGTCCTCCAAGTAATTTCAGGAGTAACTGATGGATTCCCATCTCTATCAGAGCCTACCCAAGATCCAAATGTACAAAAAGATTCAATTGGCATCTGAACATCTGGATAATTTTCAGTAAGGGCTGAAGAAATTCTCCCTCTTAACTGAGGCATTGCATCAAAGAGCACTTGCTGAAAATAATGTAATGCATAATCAACTTCATCTATTACTGATGGTTTGAATTGATGTAACTCATCTGTTCTCCACCAAAGTCTTATCTCTTCTTTTAATTGTATTTTGAGAGATTTAATATCTTCAACTGTTAAGAATTTTTCAACTTGTATTTTTTGCAGCAAATTAGCTACTCTGGTTTGCTTATGCCTAATTGTGTGTCTAACTATCTCTGTTGGATGTGCGGTAAAAACTAAGCGGATATCCATTTCTTGTAATAATTCTTCTAGTTTTCCTGGTGGAACATTTAATCTTCTAAGCCTAAAGAATAATTCTTTAAATGTTACAGGAGCATTTTGCCTTGCTAAAGGAGGAGCAAATGGATCTAGATTATCTTGTGATTTTTGAACATTCTGATTAGTAAAGCTATGTATATATCTATCTTCTTCCACTCTTTGTTCCAAAATATTAACTAGCTGGAAATATAATGAAAAAGCTCTGGCTGCAGAAATTGATTCAGCTAAATCCATAGAATTAACAATATCAACTATTTCATTTTTAAAATTTTTTGAATTATATTCTTCAACTTGATTTGAATAACTTAATTCCTTCAGTTGTATTAAACGATTTGCTTGTTCATCAGGACATTCTTCCCTCAATACAGATTCCCACAAATCTTCTATCAATGCACGATTTTTATCCAACGGATCATTGTTGCTTATAAGATCCACATGATTATTTTTAAACTGTTTCATTGATTCCATATAATTATTATGTCATATGTAAATATATTGGGATCATATATTTGTTTATATTATTAAATTTTTCCTTCTTCATTTTGAATCATATCCTGGACAGCATATTTCATAATATCCTCAATGGACAATCCTTCTTTATATTGTTTTATCCATTTCATAGATTGATTTCCTTCCTCAAGAACTTTATAAATAGGTTTCAAAAGATCAACCATCTTTAACTTTTCTGCAGTTAAAGATAAATCAGCTAATACATTTTTTATCCATTCTCTACAAATCATTTTCTTCCCATCTCTCCAATGAGTCAATTCAGCGTCTAAACTCCTATGTGCAGCTTTAATTTCGTTTTGATCACATATTTTTGTTAATTGATCCATAGAAAAGTTACTAGTAATTAAGGGATCTAAAGTCTTCAGATTTTCGAATAAATAAATGACTCTCAGTTCAAGTAAAGCTGTTATTGCCAACAATAACTCAATATCAGAAACGTAATCGCAAATTCTTAATTCCATACGATCTAAAACATGTGGCCTTTGAGGTCCATTTGGGCGAATAGAAGACCAAAAATGTCTAATGTTGTACATATTTCCATTGTTAATATTTTCTTCAATCCATTTTATATAGTTATCATGGTTGTAAAAAAAAGGAACCTTATTTGGTGTTTTAGGGAATTGAATCCATCTCTGTGAATGATTGTTAGTAAGTTTATTATTTAAAAAAGGAGAGCTTGCACTTATTGATAAATACAAAGAAGCTTCACACCTTACAAGTCTTATAGCAGCAAAAAGTTTATCTAAGTTATCAATACCTAAATTTATATGAACACTTGAAGTAGCGATTGATATGCCATATTTCTCTTGAATAAATTGATGATAAACATTATTTTTATCAGAACGTTGAAACTGATTATTATGTTTAAAACATAATGTAGATGAAGGGATTATTGTTAAATCTCTTTTTTTTAACCATTTCCTTAAATTTATTCTAGGTTCTAATAAATTCTTATAACTGACTTTATAGTCTTTTTCAGGATTCGTAATATACTCAACATTTCTGTTATCCGGCTCTTGGACAAAATTTGAAAACGTTTTTTCTATATCATCGGAAACTCCAACATGATTATTTTGAGAACCTGTAAAGAGTTCTACTTCAAAGCCTTTATATAAATTATCATTATTCATTTATTCATCCAAACAAGCCAATGCCATTAATATACCTTTAGCTTTATTAATAGTCTCTTGATATTCATTCGCAGGAGACGAATCCGCAACTATCCCGGCACCAGCCTGAACAGAAACTATATATTCACCGTCATTTGAAGGCTGAACTATCATAGTGCGTATTGTTATCGCAGTATTTAGTGCACCATTTATATCTATAGACCCATAAACTCCAGCATACGGCCCTCTAGCATCTTTCTCAAAGTTATTAATTAATTGCATAGCTCTAATTTTTGGAGCCCCAGTTACTGTCCCAGCAGGAAAACATGCTTTTAGTAAATCCCAGACTCCAGTATTACTTTTTAAGATGCCTTCAACTTCACTAACTATATGCATAACGTGTGAATATTTTTCAATTATCATCAAATCTTTCACCTCTACTGTACCTGTTTCACATACTCTTCCTAAATCATTTCTCCCCAGATCAATAAGCATTACATGTTCTGATATCTCTTTAGGATCTTTTAATAAATCTTTCTCAAATTTTAAATCTTGTTCAGCATCTTTACCTCTTGGCCTTGTGCCAGCTATCGGTCTTAAGCTTGCAACAATTTGATTAGTTTTATTCTTCTCTGCTTTGACCATTACTTCGGGACTAGAACCTATTAGGTACCATGATCCAAAATCAAAAAAAGCCATATAAGGTGAAGGATTAACAATCCTTAAACTCCTATATAAATTAAAGGGATCACTTTTAACTTTCGATTGAAATTTTTGGCTAATAACAATTTGAAAAATATCTCCTTTTCTTATATATTCTTTTGCAGAAACAACAGCTTCTTCAAACTCTTTTCTTTTCCAATTACTTGAAATTGCAATATTCAAATCTTTTTTTTCGTCCCAATTAAAAGCATGTTTTTCATTAATTGGAGCACTCATTAAATCTCTGATTCTATTGATTCTTGAAATTGAATCTTGATAAATTTCTTGAACATGAGTTTCTGATGCATTGGAAGTGTCAGCGTATACAACTACAGTGATACATCTTTTCATTTGATCAAATATTACTAGTTGATCAAAAAACATCCAAGATCCATAGGGAATATTATTATCTTCTAGAGAATTGATAGGCACATTAGGCTCTATGCGATTGATTAATTCATAACCCCAAGAACCATATAATTGACCAACATAAGGTAAATTATCGATATTATGTGACTTATATTCTTCGGTCCATGTTCTTAATAAATCAAAAGGATCGCCTTTAAATTTTTCACTTTTTCCACTACTCCAATTCTTAATAGTTTCTTCTCCACGACAAACTGCTTCCCAAAGAGGATTAGTAGCAACAATACTCCATCTGCCTAAATTTTCCCCACCTTCGACGGATTCAAAAAAGACACCGTGTGAATCTTTGTTTGATAATTTAAGCCATATTGATAATGGTGTTTCTAAATCAGCAGGCCAAGTTTTGAGGATAGGTATAAAATTTTTACCTTCTTTATAAGCCTTTGAAAAACTATCTTTTTGAGAACTGATCATACTAGTTAATTCAGTCCAAATTATAATTATATTTGTTTCTTATATCAACTTTTGATAATTTATTCAAAAGTTTCTTTAGTAGTGAATTTTAAACCTGCAGGATTCGGATTCTCTCCAATTCTTCTTGGATTATGACCAACTTTCTCTCTACCTTCATTAACTTTCTCAGAGAATACTCCATCTTTAGGATGTAAGAATTCAATATCTCCGCCAGGGAAAATTCTATAAATCTTAAAATTTTCAATCCTAGGTTTTAAACCCCTTAATTGTGTCCCAAGAGCAAGACATTGTTCTTTTCTTGCAAAGTACATTAAATTATCTCCCTCGTGCATAACAGCGGCTCCCCCAGTTGGCAATTCAAATGCTTGTTCTTTGGAGCTATTCCATGAAATCGCATATTTTTCTTCAGTTTCTGCAGAGTTTAATAAACCCCCAGTACTACCTATATGCTTTGGAAATTGACCAACTAAAGTTTCAGTCATCCTAATTTTGAAGTTATTTCTTCTAAGAAACTAGCATTCATGTTTTACAAATTTCTTAATTATTTAAAAAGTTTCTACATTATTTAATAAATGTACAAAAGAAATATTTATTTAAATATTATTTATATCTGCAATTGGGAAAAATACTGTCAAGCCAGTATCCCTTCTTTGTGTAACGTGACCTCCTAAACTCGCTAATAATTTTTGAGTTGCAACTTGACTTAATTGTAAACTTCCTGTTTGTGGATTCCAATTTAGTACTGGACCAATATCAGAACCATTTTCGGTATTAGAAATTTCATTTTTACCCGTATCAAATTTTTTTACTTTTAATTGAAGTTTTAATTTTTGTCCCGCGGGTTGTAACTCTAAGATTAAACTACTACCTTCTCTTAATCCTCTAGTATTTTTATCGATTAACCCTCTTAACATTAAATCTAGTTTTTCAGAATCACTCAAAATTTCGGGAAGTTGTTTGGGTATATCAATTTTTATCGAAATTCCACGTCGCTTTAATTGTTTACTCCAAATAGGTGATAATTTATATAAAATTTCCCCTAAATTTATTCTTGCCAACTGATTAGGGGGGGACATATCGTTACTTACAAGTTCCGCAGCATTAAAAATAAGACCAAATCTATCTATTTGCTCATTACACTCACTATCAATTTGAATCAAACGGTTTCTCATCGATTCGTCCATATTATATTTCCTAAGAGTTGAGCTTATTAAAGTCCTTATAGTTGCTAAAGGAGTTCTGACTTCATGAGAAATTGCTTGTAATAACTTTGCCTCAGTTAATTGATCATTCTTATCATCATTTTTAACCGCATTTTGAACACTTAATTTAGGAATTAAATTTGCTAACTTAGTTGATAAACTAGGCCAAAAACTTTTTTCAAATTGATTATTTATATTAAGATCTCCTAAATTTTTAATTGCATTACGAAAATTAATTGCCTCTTCGTAATTTTCTTGATTCAATTTTGCATCAATCAATTCAATTGCAGTTTTTAGACTATTTTCATCACATCTCATAAGTAAAGTTCTCTTATCTTTTTCTCCTGCGATTGTTAAAAGACATTGAAAATTAGTAGTAATAATTATTAAAAAAGGTTCATAACCATCTTTAGTATTTAAATTTAAGACTTTGTAATTCCTAACAAAATTACTATCTTCTTTAATTTTTAAAGAATGATCTAGTGGTAGGAAACCAGCATTATCCATCTGAAAATATGGAAAACCTTCTGGAGACCATAACCAACCTTTCATTTTTGTTAGACATTTTTTATCTGTGAGAGCTGGCAAAGGAGAAGCTACCCAAAATCCTCCTTCTTGAGAGGCTTGGGAAAGGAACTCTTTTTGAACAACTTCTAAAGAGGCCCACCACATTCGCCTAGAAGTTTCATCATCAACATATGAAGTGTTTAATCCTTGTAGAAGTAAATCTTGAATATTTTTTATAGTTATGAGAGAGTTCATTAATTTTTTAACGATCTTGAACGATTTAAAGTAGATAATGCCAGACCAATGCATATAAAATTAATCAATAAAGAAGTCCTCCCATAACTCATAAAAGGTAGAGGGATTCCAGTTACGGGACCTAATCCAATAGTCATGAATAGGTTAATAATGATCTGAAATAAGAATGTTGAAGCTATTCCAATAATAATTAATGATTCAAAATGAGTTCTTGCATTTTTTGATACCTTTACAAGACGACTAATTAACACAAAAAACAAAAAAAGAACCAGAATACATCCTAAAAATCCTAATTCCTCCCCTAGCGCACTAAATATGAAATCTGTATGTTGTTCAGGTATAAATTGTAAATTTGTCAGTTTACCATTTAATAAACCTGTACCAAAAAGGCCTCCAGAACCTATTGCTATTTTACTTTGCAATAAATGATATCCTCCACCTAATGGATCCCTACTGGGATCTAGGAACAAAATTAATCTATCTTTTTGATAATCTTTTAAGCCAAATTCCCAAATAAAAGGTGTCACTTTTATAACTAATGAATGAAGAGCTAATGTCAACATCGAGAAGATAATTTTTTTTTGCGAGGATCTATAAGTTAAATACACTACAAAAGGAAGCCAAAAAATAAGCAAGTTTGGAGACACTAGATAAAATATTGATGTAAAAATAAAGCAGCCTAAAATGAGAAACCACTCTATCGGCATTTGGGACCAATAAAGCATTACAAAAGTCAATGCAATTAAAACTAGAGAAGTTCCTAAATCAGGTTGAAAAAATATTAATAACCAAGGAACAATTACAATTAAAAAGGGTGATAATAAATCTTTTATCGAAGAAATAGATTTTCTTTCAAGAACTAAAGCAAGAGTTAATATAGTACTCAATTTAGCGACTTCAGAAGGTTGAAAAGAAAAAATCCCTAAGCTCAACCATCTTTGAGCACCATAAATTGAAATCCCAAAAAAATAGATGAAAAGTAATGAAAGTAAAGAACAAAAATAAAAAAGAGTCAGATATTTTTTAAATCTTTCTATTGGTATATATGAAATAAAAATAGCTAAAAAATAACCTAATAAGCCTGTGAAAAGATGATTTAAAAAATCTGATTGTAAAAATTCTCTTTGTACACTTTTTATTAAAATACTTGAAATAAAAACTAACGCTAAAGGGATAACAAGCAAAGGTGAAAAAATAATTTTTCGATTAATTTTATGTTTTTTTTCAAAAAATCTCTTTTTCTTTTTTAGAGAAATTTCCTTAAACATTAATACTAATTAATAAATTGTTTTTTAATCAATTGAGCTAACTCTTTAAATCTAATTGAACTTTCTTTTTCTGGGTCACTTATTGAAATTGGAACACCCTTATTACTATCATTGACAAGTTTTATTTCGATAGGAATTTGAGCAAGTAATGGTAAATTATTTTCCCCAGCTAAGATTTTTCCACCACCTTTACCAAAAATTTCATATTTTTTATTAGGCATATCTGGTGGAATAAACACAGACATATTTTCTACAACACCCAATAATGGAACACCAAGTTGCTTAAACATTGCCAACCCTCTTCTTGCATCTTGCAAAGATACCTTTTGAGGTGTCGTTACAATAATGGCACCAGAAATAGGAACAGATTGAGATAAAGATATTTGAGCATCACCTGTACCTGGAGGTAAATCAATAACTAAGAAGTCAAGATTATTCCACTCAACTTGATAAAGAAATTGCTTTATTATGCTATTTAACATTGGTCCTCTCCATATAACTGGTTGTCCTTCTTCTATCAAAAAACCCATTGAGACTAATGAGATACCATATTTATTAATTGGAATTAATCTTTGATCATTACCGCTACCATTAGTTACTTTTGGATTTTCTTCGGTAACTCCCAGCATTGAAGGAGTATTAGGCCCATAAATATCAGCATCTAATAAACCAGTTTTTAAACCTAATTTAGCTAACGAGCATGCGATATTTACTGCAATTGTACTTTTACCGACGCCTCCCTTACCACTACTTATCGCAATAATATGTTTTATACCTTTAATGTTCTTCAACTCAGGTACATTATTTTCGCTAGTAGAATCAGATTGAGATACGTTATTATCAATTTCTATTTGTACATCATCAACATCCTCAAATTTAAGGAGTATATTTTTAACCTCTTTAACTATTCGCTCTCTCTGAGAATTTGCAAATGAAGGTAAGGATAGTGTGATTATTATTCTTGGCAAAATTACTCTGACATTCTTAATCCAGCCAAGTTCAATAAGATTTTTCTTTGATCCATAATCTAGAATCTTTGATAATGAATAATTCGCATCTTCGACTGTAGTCATCAAAATTTTTAAATGTTTTTGTAGGTTAGTCGATTCTTTAAAAGATTAAGAACTATGTCGAACTATCGAATAATAAGAAATTACCACCCCTTAAACGAAATTATAAAGGGAAACTACTAATTAACAAAATTTTTATTCTTCAAATATCAAGTTAAATAAATGGCTAAAGAACCACCTAAGAATTCAAGAGAGAAAACGAAGAATCTCTTACTCAAGTTACAAGATAATATTTGCAAAGGCCTGGAAAATATTGATGGAAAAGCTAAATTTACTGAAGAATCTTGGCTCAGACAAGAAGGTGGAGGAGGAAGGTCAAGAGTTTTAAAAAACGGCTCAATTTTTGAGCAAGCTGGAGTGAATTTCTCAGAAGTACATGGGAAAGAACTACCTCAATCGATAATCTCACAAAGACCAGAAGCTAAAGGCCATGAATGGTTTGCTACGGGCACTTCTATGGTCTTACACCCTAAAAATCCATTTATACCTACAGTACATCTTAATTATCGTTATTTTGAAGCAGGACCAGTTTGGTGGTTTGGTGGAGGTGCCGACCTAACGCCATATTATCCATATTTAACTGACGTAAGAAAATTTCATAAAGAACATTGTAATGCCTGTGAAAAAGTAAATAAAAATCTTCACAAGGTATTTAAGCCATGGTGTGATGAATATTTCTTTTTAAAACATAGAAATGAATCTAGAGGTATTGGAGGCATCTTTTATGATTATCAAGATGGTTCTGGCAGAATTTATAAAGGTGACAATAAAGAGAGTAAAGCCTATAAAGAATCTATTAAAATTGGAGAACTAAACTTAAATTGGAATAATTTATTTTCATTAGCAGAAAATTGCGGTGGGGCATTCCTAGATTCGTATCAGCCAATAATTGAAAAAAGAGTATACAAAAACTACACAAAAGAGGAGAGAGAATTTCAACTATATAGACGAGGAAGATACGTTGAATTCAATTTAGTTTGGGACAGAGGAACAATTTTTGGATTACAAACAAATGGGAGAACTGAATCAATATTAATGTCTTTACCTCCATTGGCGAGATGGGAATATGGTTATAAAGCCAAAAAAGGCTCTAGAGAAGAATACCTCACAACAGTTTTCACAAAACCTCAGGACTGGCAAAATGATAAAATTTTAGAAGAATTTTGTATAGAAAATAATATTTTTGATTAAATTATCTGAAACTTGTTAAGAAAATCTTACTAGATAGGTGTTTTGAATAAAGAACCATCACTCTTTAATTCGAGCCTATCACTTAATTCATTTTCTAAAGATATTAATTCATCTCTATGAGCTCTTAGCCTGATTAACGTCATTTCTTCATTATCTTCATCACTTAATAATCTTAATTCAAATTTTTCTTCCCTAGCTGACTTTTTAAAATAAATCATTCCTGATAAAGGACCTCCAATTAGACCTAAAAGAATAGGCCACCATCCCAAAGTTGGATAAATTTGAATAATTACTAATCCTAAAGCACAGGATCCGAAACCACCCAGCAAACTTAAAAAAATTGCTAGCAATTTGCTAGATACGACTTGGCCTTTAAATATTAAAATTCTTTGATCAAAATCTCCACCTGTCTGATTCCAGCCTCTTAAATCAAGCCATTCGTACATAACTTTTAAAACTTCTATAGGTTTTTTAGAAGAAGTTATTTCAACTATTGTTGTTCTATCCTTACTTGAGGCTCTTAGGAAAAAAATTAAACCTATTGCAAGAAGAATTGTAAGTAATAATGTTGAATTAAGAGAATAAGTCATTTATATACATCTAATATTATTAACTATTTTGTCTAATTAGGGGTGTATTATAATATAAATTTAAATTTTTTATGATTAAAAATTACCATAAATCCTTAGAAAAACTTTAATCACAAATCTAGAAAATAATGTAAAGTAAAAATTGAAATAAATAATCGTTAATACTTATGAATAAGGGTGAAAAAAATAAAAAAATAAATTTTTTCCACAATGATATAAATACGGATTTATATAATCTTTATAATAACTCATCTTATTTAGCTGTAGATACTGAGGCAATGGGATTGATACATGGAAGAGATAGGCTTTGTTTAATACAAATATGTAATGAATTAAATTTGACTGCATGCATAAAAATAGAACTTAACAACTCAGATTCACCAAATATAAAAAAATTATTTGAAGATAAAAACATAATGAAAATATTTCATTATGCCAGATTTGATGTCGCAGCTCTAAGAAGTAATCTTGAAATTAATACAAGAAATATTTTCTGTACAAAAATAGCCAGTAAATTAGCAAGAACATACACAAATAAACATGGCTTAAAAGATTTAATCAATGAATTACTAGGAGTAGAATTAGATAAAAGTTCGCAAAGTAGTGATTGGGGAAGCTCTGAAGAACTATCTAATAAGCAAATTGATTATGCTGCTAACGACGTTAGATATTTAATTGAGGCAATGCAAAAATTAAAGGTGATTCTAGAAAGAGAAGGAAGATATGAATTAGCTCAAAAATGTTTTAAGACTATTCCTGTTCATTCTGAATTGGATATATTAAAATTTACGAATATTTTTGAGCATTAATTAATCTTCAGTTATAAAATTATCTTCATTTTCTAAAGTCGACATAAGTTTATCTAGTATTTTAGATGAACTTAGTTTGTTTTCATAATCCTTTTCACATGTTTTCAAAAGATCTTGTGCAACTTGTCTTTTTTCTTCAATAGTTTTAGAACCTTTTTTTGCAATTTGAATTTCTACTTTTTTTTTTGCTGAGGACAAACTTACACTGAGTAACTTAGCTATCTCAGAGCATGTTGCTATATATTGACGATCATTAATAGGATACATAAAAAACTATAAAACCTTTTTAAATATTACTTGATCAAGTTAACAAATTTAAATTTATATGATCCACAATTCTTTTACTAGCCCCCCTTTTACCCATTCTTTTCATTCCGATTTTTACTTGTTTTAATCTATGATCTTTTTTATTTAATAAAACTTCTAAATTATCAATAAGAGTTTTTTTATTATCACAAACTAATACACTTCCTCCTAATAATCTAGATTGTCTTTTTGCAAATGATTTTGTAAATTGAGGGCCAGCCCCCCGGAAGAGAAATAGAGGGTACACCAAGACCAGTTATTTGTTCTGTAGCAGTGCCTGCATTTGACAATCCAACACAGGCCATATTAGCCCACTGATTAAAAGTACTTTTGCCTAACAAAATATATTTATCTTTATTTTTCCAAACTGAATCTTCACCAACCAAAAAATTCACATTATTTTCTTCCAAATAACCATTATTAGATATATGACGCTTAACTTTAACAACATTTGCATTAATACTTAAAGGCAAAAGAATAATCAAATCATTAGATATTTTTAAATCTTCTAAACATTTTAAAAAAATATCAAGATTATTTAAAGCTTCAGGGAATCTACTTCCAATTATTAAAATTAACCTACTAAACATAATAATATTAGAAATTTTTTCATTTTTTGTATCTACAAAATCCATCATTGGGTTCCCAAAATATTTAGCACTAATCTTTTTTTTAATTAAATTATTTGCTGTAATTTCATCTCTCATTATTAAACTTTTACATCTAATAGACTTCATTAGAAAAATTTCCCAAGGGTCCCATTCAGAGCCTTTAAATTTATGATAAAAATCACTCACTGCCCATCCAGGTCCGTTACTCCATGTATGGTCACTTTTAGGCATACCGACAAAACTAAATTCGCATTTTGAAATCCACGCAAAAAACAAAGGCAACAAATCACCTACGGCAATAATTTTATAATTATCTTTTGACTTGCCTCTTACAATTAAAAAGTTTTTAAAAGTATCTACTAAAAACCCTGCAAAAAAATCAAGGAGAAAGCCTTTCAGGCTTTGATTACTGAAACCTCCGCTTGGTAATTCCTTGAGATAACCAATTTTGCTAAACTTATTGGATTTTATGCAGTCAAAAATTTTACCATTTCCAACCAATGGCATAACTTCAATTCTTTTAATTTTTATTTTTTTTAAGAATCTTTTTATTATTTCTAATGCGATAACATCTTCCCCATGTCCATTAGAAATAATTAATAGAGAATGAGACCCGTTACTGGTAGGATCATTATGTGATTCAATTATATCTCTTTCGGCGGCATGGCCAAGTGGTAAGGCAGAGGATTGCAAATCCTTTATCCCCAGTTCGAATCTGGGTGCCGCCTTTTTCAAATCAGTGATAATATTCGCTATAAAGCATTCAAAGAACTGAAGTTTCTCGTAGCGATTTTCGTATTTCAAGTCCTTCAGACTGAACAGCAAATGTAGGGTGAGTTACCTGATAAATTATAAGGTTTGATCAACCCTTTTTTTATTATCCCATTAATAACTAATTGGGAAAGTTTTCAAGTGATAAAGAAATATCGCAGGAAGATACTAAGAAATAGAAGTATCGTGTTGTTTTCCCTTCAGAAAAGAATTAAAAAATTAAATCAACTAAAAAAAGAGCAAATTTTAATATTTTTTGCTTATAGATAAAATTAGTTCTTCAGATAAATCAGTAAAAATTTATAAATGGAGATTACTAAATACCAGAAATTGATCAACCAAAGATCTTATATTTTCGAGAGCTTAGAGAATAATACAGAATGCTAAGTTAAATGATCAATGTTGAAGATATCAAAAACAAAATATCTGAACTTACATAAACAAAATAGGGGGGTTGTTTACCCCTCTTGAGTCTTCAACTAATTATATAAAAAGTAATTGAATGTTTTTTTGATTCAAATAATACTTATACTTTTGGCGATAAGATTAATATCGTGTTAAAAAGATAAATAAATTCTAATAGGGTAAAAATACTCTATGAATTTTAAATTTATTGAAGGAAAATAAAATGTGTATCATGGAGGTTTTATGAAACTATCTAATCAATTCAATGACCTTCCAAAATACTTATCAACATTTAACTATGCGGGGTTAAATCTGAATGAAACTCCAAAAGAACTTGAGCAATACACTATAGAGTTGCAAAACTTCTGGGATAAAGAATGTATAGAAAATCCAACTAATCAGAATTGTTTAATCTATTGCGATTGAACACTATTTTTTTTCAGACGGAAAGATTTAATAATCATTTTTTTAAAGTTAATCTTTCTAATAGTCATTATCAGCAACACATATACCTAAACAACGTATTCCATTCGAAGAAGTTCTTTTACAGTGATTACACAAAATCTTTTCTTTATCTAGATAAACTCGAGATTCTTTTTTGGTTTTATCACTTATTAAATTATGGTTAAACTCATAAGCTTCCATTATTTTATTTTTAATTTTTATTCGATATTAACAACAAAAGAAGGATTAGCGTTAGAAGAGGGTATATCCATAATCTTTACAGATTGTTTGGGTTCATCAATAACTTCGCTTTCCTTAGGATTCTCATCTACCGCGCAAGCCTCTAGGGCTTCTCTAAGAAGGGAATCAAAAGTCGCCCCAGGTAATCTATGTCTTGCAACCTCAAGAAAAGTTCTTGGTAATGATTCAGAAGCAGCATCTCTTAACGCAGGATTATTTTTTCTATGATCTTGTTCTTCTTCGATTGATTTGATAAATCTAAGAGTTACATCTCTTTTAGTAGACGCTTTTATAAGAGTATCATTTTCAGAATTTGTAGAACCTGAGTCATTCTCAAGATCACTTAGCCTTTTCTCAAGACTATTTAAAACCTCATTAGCTTCTTTACTTATATGAGCTAATTGTCCGTCAGATAGATTTGGTAAATCAGCGACAAAGACCTTTCCATGATCCCTTAAAGTTAAAAAAGTTGGACGTGGGCCTTGATTTTGACGCCCGTTAAAATCTGAATTATTACCTATTGGTCTTTTAGGAGGTGTAGGTCCAGCTGAGCTACGTCTACGTGTTATTCTTTGATTATTTTCAAAGGGCATTGAATTAAAGTTAAATCTACTTACTTAAATCTCCGATATAACTCGGCGGTGTTTTTATTATATTACACATAACTTTTTCATTTGTGTAGATAAATTTAATTTGTAATTTCTCAATAAAATTATATTCAAACGATTTAAATTATTATCTCAGGCAAAAAATTATTCTTTTTTGAATTATCTTTCTTTAGAACCTTCCCTAAGACCCAACTCGACATATCAAAAGAATCACAAATATTTAAAATCTCAGCCTTATATTTCTTATCAATTATTAAACAAAATCCAACCCCAAGATTAAAAGTATTCCAGAAATCTTTTTCAGGAATCTGACCAACATCCTTTAAAAATTCAAATAAAAAAGGAATCTTCCAAGATTTCGTATCTATGTAAGGAATAAAATTAGAAGACATGCACCTAGGTAAATTTTCAGGAATTCCTCCTCCAGTGATATGGGACATTCCCTTTATTTGAATATTCTGAGATAAAATTTGATTTACAATTTTATAATATATTTTTGTAGGTTTTAATAATTGATCATAAAAATCTAAGTTATATTTTTTTTCAAATTGCTTATCAATTTGATTATTATTTTCAATTATTTTTCTAACTAAACTAAATCCATTACTATGGATTCCATTACTTTGTAATGCAATTATCAAATCATTTTCACATATTTTTTTGCCATTAATTAATTTTTCTTCGTCAACGATTCCAACACAAAATCCTGCCAAATCATACTTATTCTTTGAGTAAAATCCTGGCATCTCTGCAGTTTCTCCTCCAAGTATAGAGCAGTTATTTTCTCGACAACTATGCGCAATACCTTTAACAACTTCTAATAATTGATTTTTTTCAAGCTTGCCGGTAGCAATATAATCAAGAAAAAATAGCGGTTTTGCCCCGGTTGTAATAATGTCGTTCATACACATTGCTACTAAATCAATCCCAACTTCAAAATGAAATTTTTTAATTTGCGCTAATTCTAATTTTGTACCAACACCATCAGTCCCTGATACTAAGACAGGTTTTTTTACACCCTCAAGAGGGATTTTAAATAAACCGCCAAAACCTCCAATACCCTCCATTACATTAGATGAATATGTTGATTCGACAGCTTGCTTTATTTCTGAGACAAATTCTCTTCCAGCTTTTATGTCAACTCCTGATGTTTTGTAATCCATAAAATAAAAAATGATAGACTTCCCTTATATAGATATTCCTCCGAAGATTGCTTTTGTCCAGTAATTATTTATTAAATAGATTTATTTTTTAAAACAAAGTGAACCAGATAATAATAAGAAAAACAGAAGAACTTAAAGTATGGAGACGAAATCTCAAAAGTGATATTAACTTTATCCCAACTATGGGGAATCTTCATGATGGCCATCAAAAATTAATATCAACAGCAAAAAGTTCAAATTTCAATATAAACTTATTAAGTATTTTTGTTAATCCACTTCAATTTGATAGCAAAGAAGACCTTAAAAGCTACCCCAAAACAGTTGATAAAGATATTGAAATTGCTTTTTCTAATGGGGCAGATGCAATTTTTATTCCAAATATAATTGATATCTATCCTAAAAATAATAAAAGCATAAGTTATTTGAAAGCCTCTAAAGAATTATCTTCAGCTTTATGTGGGGTCAAAAGAGTGGGACATTTTGATGGGGTTTGCACTGTTATTTATAGATTACTGAAACTTATACAACCCAAAAATCTTTTTTTAGGAGAAAAAGACTGGCAACAACTATTAATCATAAAAGACCTTATAGAAGAAAAAAAATTTAACATCAAAATTATCCCTGTTCCTACTCAAAGAGATTCTGATGGGGTCCCATTTAGTTCGCGTAATAAGCATTTATCTAAAAATGAAAGGAAAACTCTAAAATTATTCTCAAATGAACTAAAAAATGCAAAAATAATTTTTAAAAAGGATAAAAAGATTGACTTAAAACAACTAACAAACAAACTCAAATCAAAAAATATTTCAATTGAATATTTAGAACATTTACATCCGTACAGCTTGAAAAAAGTTCAAGCAAACGATAATATCTCATTTTTAGCAGGTGCGATAAAATGTGGAAAAACAAGATTAATTGATCACGTTTTTCTTATGAAAAGAAAGCCAATTATTGCTATTGATGGGCCAGCTGGTTCAGGGAAAAGTACCATAACAAAGTTAATTGCCAAAGAGTTAAATCTTTTATATCTAGATACTGGAGCAATGTATAGAGCAATAAGTTGGCTCTTCAAAAAAGAAAAGATTGATTATGCTAAAGAGTCAGAATTAAAAAAAATTCTTAATAATATTTCTATTATCTTTAAGTCAAATTCTATTTCTCAGCAAGATGTATTTATAAATAATTTTTGTGTAACTGAAGAAATTCGTTCACAAGAAATAAGTTCTATTGTCTCTAAAATTTCATCAATAAAAAAAGTGAGAGAATTTTTGGTTAATGAGCAAAGAAAAATTGGCCAATCTGGAGGCTTGGTGGCTGAAGGGAGAGATATAGGAACAACAGTTTTTCCAGATGCAGAACTTAAAATATTCCTAACAGCTAGTATTGACGAAAGAGCTAAAAGAAGAAAGTCAGAATTAGAATTAAGAGGGAGTGAAGAAATAGACTTTAATCAATTAAGAGAACTTATTAGAAAAAGAGATTTTGAAGATTCAACAAGAAAAATCTCTCCACTCAAAAAAGCAAACGATGCAATAGAACTTCTTACTGACGGATATTCAATTAATGAAGTAGTAGAAAAAATTGTTAACATCTTCAATTTAAAAATTCCTAAAGAAATTCAACTCGAATAAACTAACAAATAGTATCTAGAAATCCACTGACAGAGTCTTCTAAAATATCAAGGACATAATCAAATCCCTCATCTCCTCCAAAGTAAGGATCCGGAACTTCTATCTCCTGAAAAATTGATCTGAAGTTTTGTATCTTTTTTATTGATGCAAAATCAGATAATGATTTTCGAGATTTCATATCAATAATATTTTCATAATTTGAATCATCCATGGCAACTATATAGTGAAATTTTTCAAAATCATTAGAATTTATTTTTCTAGCTCTACTAAAGATTTCTAAGCCCCTTTTTCGTGAAGCTAACCTCATTCTAGTATCAGCCTTCTTCCCTATATGCCAACTACCAGTCCCTGCAGAATCAACAATAAAACTATCATTTAATCCTTTTTTATTAATTAAATCTAGAAATATAGCTTCAGCAGCAGGAGATCTACAAATATTTCCTAAACATACAAAAAGTACTGATTGTTTTTTCATCTAATCTAAAATATCCAAAATTATAAAACTTTATTAGTAGAAAATAATACTTTATTAATTAAGGATTCTGTAAAATCCTTACCAAATAAATTAGATAACATTGGCCTTGCTGGGTCTTTATCCCTTCTATAGTTCAAATAATTATTTTGACCATTAATTAACTCTTTTTGTAAACTTTGATCAACTTCCTCACTTTCAAAAAGAGTTTTTAGATACAAATTCAAATATTCTTTGAATGAATCATAAAGCTGATTTTCTATCAAATTATCACTATCTTGTTGCTTTGGTAATCTAGACCAAATCAACCCTGGTGAAAAAAATTTTGCTACATCCTCAGACATTTTTTCAGCTATAGGTAGAGATAAATGACATGATTTTTTAAGTTTTATTAGTTTTTCTAGTAATTCAGAATTAAACTGATTTTCGACTTTTAAAGATGGCTGAAAATCTAAAACTAATAAATGACTTTTAGGTAAAGAAACAAAATCTACACCAAGGAAAGGAATGTTATAAGAGGTATTTGGAATAATTAAAAAATTCAAAACAGAATAATTAGGACTATTAATACATACAGCTCTCGCGAAATTAATTCTTTTCTTGTGAGTTGCTCCCCATGTGAAAAGATTTATATTATTTTTGGATTTTTTTGAGCCATAGGTGGACTCTTTGTAAGAAAAATCAGAAGGTATTTTATATTCTAAGCAATTATATTTGCCTAACTGAGAAATTAAGAATTTTATAAATTTAGCCCATTGCCATTCTTGACTATAAAAAATAGTATTTTTAATTAGCATTTATTCGAGGGGTTTATGATTTAAGGTAAAAAGAAAATTATTAATGAAATTTTTAGTCCAAGTTTCACCAAAAAATGTTTTAAATAACTTGTCAGCCGGATCTTTTTCAGCACTATATTTATCGTAATCTATTTGATTATTTTTTATTTGTTCCAAATCCAAAAATTGATTATTTTGAGATAGTTTATTAATTGTTAAATAATTACTAACAAAAGAACAAAAAATATTATTTAAATCTCTATCAAGATTTAATTTATTCCCTCTACAAATCATTACCCATGGCGAAAAATATTTTTTTGAATCATATATATTTTTCATTTTATGATTATCAAATACAGAATACTGATTTTTTATAAATTCTAAACTTGAGCAATATTTCTGAAGATATTTTTTTTCCTGAATTAATGGTTGATAATCAAAAATAGCTAGTAATTTTTGAGAGGTTCCAAACCATAAAATATCAGCTCCCAATATAGGAAACTCACTTTTGAAATTTGGATAAGCAACAGTATTAAAAACCTGGAGCTTATCTCCTCCATCTAATTTAGTAATTCTCCACTTTCTATATTGTTGGGATTCAAAAATCCAATTTTTAATAATATATTTCGAGTCTTTATTATGATGTTCTTTGAATTCTTTTGATATTTCTAATTCTTTACCATCTAAATCTTCAATATTGGTCTTCACAAAGTTTTTTAATGATTCAAACATAGATATTAAGTTTCTGTACTCCCCTTCCTAACTTTCTTTGTAAGATAATTAAATACAATTTTTCCTAACACTGCTATTAAGTTACCTTCAAGCTCCTTAAACATTTTCATATTATAAGTAAAAGCTTGATTAGCTTCATCAATTATTTGATCAGCAATGTTTTGATTTATTGGTAGCTGATTAAGAGTCTTAGAATATTCTTCTTTGAATTTTTTTTCATCATCAATATTTTCAAATTCATAAAAGTTTAACCCGTTATTTCCATCTAAATTTAAAGCTTTTTTTGCTATTTTTTTTAAAATTTGACCGCCAGATAAATCTCCTATATAGCGGGTGTAGTGATGGCCAACCAGTAATTCAGGAGTTTTTTTTGCTACCAAGTGAATTCTGTTGACATATTCTTTCGCTGATTTAGAAATATTAATTTCATTCTTCCAATTATCTCCAAAATAAAATTTGAGATCATTTTCAAGTGTTTCTTTTCTAAAAAGTGATTTAAAGCCGATATGTTTTATTACGGGATGTTCCTCTTGAACTAATCTTTCAATTTCTTCTTCCATAGCTTCATAAACAAAATATAAATCACTTAACAGTTTTCTGTATGATTTTTTTTCAACAACGCCTTTCAAAAAACAAGCGACAAAGCCAGTATTTTCTGCCATAGTATGGGATTTCTTTGTCCCTTCTCTTAATTGTCCTGCAAGAGCAACTGCCATTTATTTATTCTCAAAATTGTACATATATTTAATCTACAAGGAAAATATATAAAACAGCTAATTTTTGTTACCAGTGGATGTTGTAGAGAATAAATTGTAAAGTTCTTTACAAACTAAAAAAAGATTATCCTTTTGTTCCTTCTGAGGTAAATGAGTTCCTGTCATCTCCCACTCCCCAATAGTAGCTACTCTCCATCTTTCAGCAGGAATTATCATTCCGCGCATTATTATTCCCAACAACTTGGGTACTCTATTTTCACAATTATTTTCAATTCTCAATTGAAGTAAAACCGCTCTACATTCTATACTCGGACTCCAACCAGGAAAATGGAAAGAAAAATCAAGCGTATCAAACCAATCTCTATCATTTACAGTATCCCAAGGACTAAAATTAACACTCGCATCTGGGAAATATTTACGAAATAATGCAGCGGTAGTAGCTACCTTATTAGCTATTTCAAGATTGCTAACATTTGAACTTGCATTCATAAGCTGTAATAAACCTTTGATTGAAGTTGACATAATTTCTTCAACCTTGCTTATTAAATTCTTTTTCTTTTAACAAAGATGTTGAAATGCTGATTAACAAACTATTATCTATTCACATTTGAATAATTAATTTCTAGTTTTTAAAGAATATCCTTAATTTCAATTTAAGATACAAAAAATACTATATTAATTGACATTTTTACTATTCAATCAAGTGTTATGCCTAAATTTGAAAAATTAAATTTACCCACAGAAGGAGAGTTAATTACTTTTAATCAAGGTAAACCTGATGTTCCTAATAATCCTATTGTCCCTTATATAAGAGGTGACGGTACTGGGGTAGATATTTGGCCAGCTACTCAACTTGTTCTTGATGAAGCAATAAAAAAAAGTTATGGAGATGAAAGGAAAATAAATTGGTTCAAAGTCTATGCTGGCGACGAAGCTTGTGAAATATACGGAACTTACAACTATTTACCGCAGGATACTATTGAAGCCATAAGACACTTTGGAGTTGCAATTAAAGGCCCATTAACAACTCCTATAGGAGGGGGTATTAGATCTTTAAATGTCGCATTAAGACAAATTTTTGACTTATATAGCTGTGTTAGACCTTGTAAATACTATTCAGGTACTCCTAGTCCTCATAAAAATCCACAAAATTTAGACGTAATTGTTTACAGAGAAAATACAGAAGATATTTATATGGGTATTGAATGGGAAGCCGATGATCATACATGCATTGATTTAATTAATCATCTAAATAATGTCGTCATTCCAAATAGTAAAAATTTAAAAAATAGATCAATACCGGACGGTTCAGGTATTGGGATAAAACCCGTAAGTAAGTTAGGAAGTCAAAGACATATAAGAAAAGCCATAGAACATGCAAAAAGATTATCAGGGAATAAAAAGCATGTAACTCTAGTTCATAAAGGTAATATCATGAAATATACAGAAGGTGCTTTTAGAGATTGGGGATATGAATTAGCCGTAAATGAATTCAGAGCGGACTGCATTACGGAAAGAGAAAGCTGGATTTTAGACAATATTCACAAAAATCCAGAAATTACAATCGAAAATAATGCCAGAAAGATAGAACCAGGCTATGACAAGCTAACAAGTAATAAAAAAGCATTTATTTGCGAAGAAATTAAAGAAGTAATAGCCTCAATATCAAATTCTCATGGAAATAACAAATGGAAAGAACTCATTATGGTTGATGATCGAATAGCAGACAGTATTTTCCAACAAATTCAAACAAGGCCTCAAGAATATTCTATTCTTGCGACCTTGAACTTAAACGGAGATTATGTTTCTGATGCTGCTGCTGCAATTGTGGGAGGCTTAGGTATGGCTCCAGGAGCTAATATTGGAGATCATTCCGCAATTTTTGAAGCAACACATGGAACAGCCCCAAAACATGCAGGATTAAACAAAATTAATCCAGGTTCGGTAATTCTTAGTGGAGTAATGATGCTTGAATATTTTGGTTGGAATGAAGCAGCTAAGCTAGTGACTTCTGGAATTAGTAAAGCTATTGAAGAAAAAAAAGTCACCTATGATCTAGCACGCTTAATGGAACCAAATGTAGCGCCACTATCCTGTAGTGGTTTTGCTGAAGCAATTATCTCAAATTTTTAATTTGAAGAATTGTTTTTATTTTCTAAAATTCTCCATACTTTTACCAATGAATCTTGGTTACCAATATTTCCAGGAAATGTCACGATTGGAAGATTCTCATCATTTTCAAGTTTGAAAGTAACTAAAGAAACCCCAGGAATTATTTGTCCTTGCAAATATACATAATTTGCTTTAAATCCATTACTTAGAATTACATTTGATGTGATTCCCCCTTTAGATACTAAATACCCTATTTCATTTTTTAAACCTGAAACTAATTCAGAAATAAAATGAGCAAGAGAATTATAAAAATTCACTTGCTCATCGTTGTTACTTAGAGAAACTTCTTTTCTTGAGGTAAATAAAACGGGAGTATTTTCTTGCTTTAATATTGATCTGATTTGCTCTAATAATTTGTTTTTAAACAAAGCCAATTGATACTGATTACTTTTTAATTTAGAAATTCTGAAAAATTCAAAAACATCCAATTCTATTGGTATACAATCACTTATTTCTAAGAATTCCTTTAGTTGCATTGTTGAAAGTTCTACATAAGATCCAATTACTAAAAATCCTGGGAGAAATTTTTTTTCACGATTTTTTCTTCTAATTAGGGAGTAAAAAAATGGTTCTTTAGGATTATCTTTTATAGCTGAAATTACACTTATAAAACTTGCAGCGGTCCTAAAGAGAAATTTCTTTTGTTTAATTAATTTTTTTATTGATAATGAAAACTTTTTAAGTTGTGAATAATTTTCAATATCAACAATCACATGAGAATTTTCTTTTAAATTTCTGATCTTATTAAAAACAATATTTTTTTCTTTAGTTTCAAGAACTTTTAATTCGGATATTTTTAAATTTTGAATATCGTTGAATTTAATTTGAGATTTACATTTCTGAAATAATAATTGTTTGACGTTACTTGTTTTGTATCCAAAAATTTTATCTTTGGCAAAAATCGTTTGACTTACAGGAACATTATCAACAAAATGGTCTCCATCAATTGTCATTCTTTTACCTTCAATAAATGCTGGAATATGGAAGGTAGCATCAAAAGGTCCTAGACAATCGTTCATAATTTTAGGCTCTAAAAAATTATGACCACGAAGAGTGGAATCACCTCTACTTACAAAAATAAATTCTTCTTTATATGATTCGTTTGAGATAACTTTTTTAAGGGCATCACAAATTTCTACTAATCTTAATTTTGCGTCATTTTCTGATAAAGACCTAGTATTAGCCAAAATGAAAAATAAATTAGATTTGCTTTGAAATCCTTTGATTAAAGTAGAATAATCCCATTTCAGAAGCAATAAACAATTATTTACTGTTTGAGAACCTGTTGGATCATCATCGATCACTATAACTTTCATAATTATCAGTAGCTACTTCAAAGTATTTATTAGTATTGAGGCATCTAATATTTGAGAGGAATTTGGAGGAATCGTAATTTTCCTTAATCCATTAACTAAAGAATTACGTGGACTAGTCCATGGCTCAAGACATACCATTTTCCTAGGAGGATCACTCCAAATCACACCTAAATCAAAAGGCGAAGGATGCAATAAAGTAACTTGTCTTTTAAAAAAATTATCTCGGAAAGAAATTCTTCCTGAGGTATACATAAGTAAATCAATTCCATTATTAATATTTTTTAACTCGTCAAAAGTATTTCTTAAGCAATTATTTTTTTGATCCTGACAATTTAGCGGATTATCTATGAAATTTAAGTTTGTAAAATCTGAAATATTAAAATAAGGATGCAATCCAAAATTTATTGGCATATCAATATTAGTTTTGTTCTCAATATTAATAATAAATTTTAAGCAATTAATTGTTAAAGAAATCTCAATTTTGAGTTCAAAATTAAATGGATAAAAAGTTTTTGTTTTTTCACTATCCTTTAAAATTAAAAAAAGAGAATTTTTTTTCTTATTTAGGCAGTGTTGCCATTGCAAATCCCTTGCAAAACCATGTTGCATAAATGGCATATAATTTTTTCCAAATAAAGAATTAGGGATATCAAGATTTCCACATATCGGAAACAGAATTGGGATTCCTCCTCTGATACTTTTTGTTTTATCAATAAATCTTTTTTCATCAAAATATAATATTTCACTCCCTTCAGAAACCCAGTTGGTTATAAGTCCACCTCTCTTAGGACAAAATTTAATATAATTTTTTTCATCTAATTGAAAAACATAAATACCTTTTTTATTATCAACGGAATTAACTTTCACAAATATCTCTCTACAAAGAATCAATCCAATCAAGTATATGTTGATTAACTAATTCGGGGACTTCATCATGAGGACAATGACCAGCATCAAGAATCACTTCTTTAGTATTTTCAGGAGCATATTTTTTATAAAGAAGTCTTTTGCTTGCTGTGTTCATCCAAGGATCTTTACCTCCCCATAAGAGTAAAAGTGGAGATTTCAACTTTTTGAACAATTTATCAAATGGTTCTCCTTGGACACCTGCAGGATTGAAAACACTTTTAAAAACGTTAAAAGCGCCTGGATCAAGTGAAGGTTTTCTAATTGAATCAATAAGATAATCATCAACATTAGTTTGGTTTTTATAAACATTGTTTAATGCTTTTTTTATATTGACTCTTCGTCTCATGCTTTCAAATATAGTTCTTTGAATAAAAACATTGCCTCGCAAAAATGTTTCAAAGAAAGTTTTTAAAGATCTTTGTAAAAAGCTGTTATTTGATGCTTTTTCTTCACTAAACATTCCAGCAGCGTTAAGTAAAACTACTCCAGCAGATAATTCTTTTAGTTCTGCACTTGCTGCTAGAGATGCATACCCACCTAAAGAATTACCAACAATAAATGTTGGTTTTTTAATTACTTCTTTCACATATGTTGCAACTTGATCTTTCCAAAGATGACTTGAATACTGGACATCTGTTGGCTTGGGACTTTTTCCAAACCCCAAAAGATCTAT
>CABZLA010000013.1 GCA_902526435.1 uncultured Prochlorococcus sp.
TGAACCAATCAAACTTAGTATTTACATTAGGAATTTTAGCTCCTCTTTTAATAGCTATAGGTCAAGGTCTTCCTATAAATTGCTTAGACTTTAAATCATCATTAACTAAGGAATTAAGCAAAGAGTAGTAAAAAAGATTTTTAAAAATTAGCTCACAAAACTTGGACTACTTCGCTGATTTCAGGAATCATTTCTTTTAGCTTTCTTTCTATTCCCATTTTTAATGTCATGGTACTGCTTGGGCAGCTTCCACATGCTCCTTGAAGTCTTACTTTAACAATGGGACCATCAATTTCTGCTATTTCTACATTGCCTCCATCTGATATTAAGAAAGGTCTTAGTTCATCTAAAACCGTTTCTACATTTTCATTTGTAAGTGGTAATGTTTCAGTACTCATAATTTTGAATTAACTTTATAATAAGCCTAGAAAGAAATGTGATTAATTGCAAAAAAAAATAATTTTTCTGTTGTGACTTCTAAAAAAATCTTAAACAAAAATAATAGTTATGATGCGGTATTGGTAGGTGCAGGAATAATGAGCGGAACACTTGCGTTATTAATTACAGAGATTTTACCTGAAATAAAAATATTAATTATAGAAAAGTTAAATAAACCAGGTAGTGAAAGTACTGGTGCATTTAATAATGCAGGCACTGGTCATGCGGCAAATTGCGAATTAAATTACACCCCCTTAGATGAAAATGGAGATTTACAAATAGATAAAGCCCTTTCTATAAATCGTTCCTTTGAAAATTCAATGTCATTATGGGCCTCATTATATGAAACTGGGAAGATAGATATTAAAAAATTTTTAAAATTTACTCCTCATATAAGCTTTGTCACAGGTACTGAAAATATTTCTTTTTTAAAAAAAAGATTTAAAGCAATGTCTGAATATCCAGAGTTTGCAGACATGGAATTTTCATCATCTTTTAATCAAATAAAATCATGGGCACCACTTATTACTAATAGTAGAAATCCACTAGATAAAGTTGCAGCTACTCGAATAAAAAGAGGCACAGATATCAATTTTGAGGCTTTAACAAGAGAATATCTAGCTTTTATTTCTAAGAATAAAAATGTTGAAATTAGTTATAGTACAGAATTAATAGATTTAAAGAAAACAGATAAAAAACAATGGAAATTAAAAGTTCGTTTACTAGATAGAATAGTTTCTCTGAGCACTTCATATGTTTTCCTTGGGGCTGGAGGCAAAACAATAAACTTTTTGCAAAAATCTAAAATTCCAGAAGCTAAAATATATGGTGGGTTTCCTGTTAGTGGAAAATGGCTTATTTGTGAGGAAAAGTCTTTAACGGAAAAACATAATGCAAAAGTTTATGGTAAAGCAGATATAGGATCACCTCCTATGTCAGTGCCACATTTAGATACAAGATGGATTGAAGGCAAAAAATTTCTTCTCTATGGTCCTTTTGCTGGCTTCACGACTAAATTCTTAAAAAAAGGCTCTTATTTTGATTTATTTAGTTCGATTAAGAAAAATAATTTATTTTCTATGCTTGATGTTGGGATTAAGAATAACGAATTAATTAATTATCTTTTTTCACAATCTCTTAAGAGCCATAATTCTAGAGTTGAAAATCTGAAGAAAATGATGCCATCAGCTGAGCCTTCGAATTGGTATTTAGAGAATGCTGGGCAAAGAGTTCAAATAATCAAAAAAACTAAAGATGGAGGTTCTTTGCAATTTGGCACGGAAATTGTCAACTCGGCAGATGGATCACTTTCTGCTTTATTAGGTGCTTCTCCTGGAGCTAGTACAGCAGTTTCAATAATGATTGAGGTTTTAAAAAAATCATGCCTTTTAAATGTTGATAAATTTGATCTTGAGAAGAAATTAAGTAATCTTCTTTATGAATCTGTATTAAAAAATGAAAGTGATAATAATTTTTTAGAAATTATTAAAAAAAGAAATAATTCTATTTTAGGTTTCCATCCATAATCTTAATTAGCTATTATAAATTAAGAGAAAAAATATAGGAAACGTTCTTTATTTTATATGACTGATATATCTGTTTCAAAAATAAGAAATTTTTGCATAATAGCTCATATTGATCATGGTAAATCCACTCTAGCGGATAGGTTGCTTCAAGATACTGGTACTGTGAAGCAAAGGGATATGCAAGATCAGTTTTTGGATAGTATGGATCTTGAAAGAGAAAGGGGTATAACAATCAAATTACAGGCTGCAAGAATGAAATATAAAGCAGAAAACTCGCAAGAATACATTTTAAATTTAATTGACACACCAGGACATGTTGATTTTTCTTATGAAGTTAGTAGATCATTGCAGGCTTGTGAAGGTGCTTTATTAGTTGTTGATGCAAGTCAAGGTGTAGAGGCTCAAACTTTAGCCAATGTTTATCTTGCTCTTGAAAATAATTTAGAAATAATTCCTGTCTTAAACAAAGTTGATTTGCCTGGTGCTGATACTGAAAAAATAAAGCAAGAAATTGAAGAGATTATTGGATTAGACACATCTAATGCAATAAATTGTTCTGCTAAAACTGGAGAAGGAATAGAAGATATATTAGAAGCAGTTGTTAGTAGAATTCCTCATCCTAAAGATGAAGTAAAATCTCCTACTAAGGCGCTTATTTTTGACTCTTATTATGATCCCTACAGAGGTGTAATTGTTTACTTCAGAGTAATAGCTGGTTCTATCAATAAAAAGGACAAGATCTTACTTATGGCAAGTAAGAAGAACTATGAGTTAGATGAAATTGGAATAATGGCTCCTGATGAGAAGCAAGTTAATGAACTTCATGCGGGAGAAGTTGGTTATCTGGCTGCATCTATTAAGTCAGTAGCTGATGCAAGAGTGGGAGATACAATTACACTATTTAATTCTCCTGCTAAGGATCCTCTCCCAGGATATAAAACAGCCAATCCTATGGTGTTTTGTGGATTGTTTCCAACTGATGCCGATCAATATCCAGATTTAAGAGAGTCTTTAGAAAAACTGCAATTATCTGATGCAGCGCTTAAATACGAACCCGAGACAAGTAGTGCTATGGGATTCGGCTTTAGATGTGGATTTTTAGGACTTCTTCATATGGAAATTGTTCAGGAAAGATTGGAGAGGGAATATGATTTGGATTTAATCGTAACAGCGCCTTCAGTAATATATAAAGTTAATTTGAACGATCAGGAAGATATATTAATTGATAATCCTTCTACTATCCCAGATCCTCAATCAAGAGAATCAATAGAAGAACCCTATGTAAAAATGGAAATTTATTCTCCTAATGAATTTAACGGGACACTAATGGGTTTATGCCAAGAAAGACGAGGTGTTTTTATTGATATGAAATATATCACTACAGATAGAGTGACTTTGATTTACGAAATACCATTAGCAGAGGTCGTTACTGACTTTTTTGATCAAATGAAAAGTAGAACTCAAGGATACGCATCAATGGAATACCATTTAATTGGATATAGAAAAAATGATCTCGTTAGGTTAGATGTTCTTATCAATTCTGAAAGAGCTGATCCTTTAACTTCTATTGTTCATAAAGATAAGGCCTACGGAATTGGTAGGGGCTTAGTAGAGAAATTAAAGGAGTTAATACCAAAACAACAATTTAAAATACCAATTCAGGCTTCAATTGGTAGCCGTATTATTGCAAGCGAAAGTATTAGCGCATTAAGAAAAGATGTCCTCTCTAAGTGTTATGGGGGAGATATCTCTAGAAAAAAGAAACTTTTGAAGAAGCAAGCTAAAGGGAAAAAGAGGATGAAGGCAATGGGTAAAGTTGATGTACCTCAGGAAGCTTTTATGGCAGTTCTGAAATTAAATCAGTAATTAATTTCAAATTAAAAACAAAAAGCTATTTAATCTTTGAAACAATTGGTATATTTTAGTTGATTCGAATAATCATAAATTTGTGAATTCAAACTCATCAAATCAAGTTGGTAAAAATATAAGAAGGACTGGATTTTTAATTTTACTTTCATATCTTTTAGTAGTATTAATTATGAAAGTATTAGAGGCTAATAACTTTTTTGGTTATTCTTTATCATCATTTAGTAATGATATTTTTGCACCACCTTCCTTAAAACATTTATGTGGTACGGATAGATTAGGAAGGGATGTTTGTTTAAGAACTTTACAAGGATCATCTATAGCTATTGAAGTAGTATTCCTTGCAATTTTCTTTGCTTTGATTTTAGGCCTCCCATTAGGGTTATTGAGTGGATATTTTGGAGGGATCCTTGATAAATGCTTATCACTTGTGATGGATACTATTTTTTCAATTCCTGTTATTTTGCTCTCAGTAGTAGTAGCTTTTGTACTTGGTAAAGGGATTATTAATGCCTCTATAGCCTTATGTATAGTTTATTCTCCTCAATATTTTAGATTAATCAGAAATCAAACAATTTTAATAAAATCAGAGACATATGTTGAAGCTGCAAGGGTTTCGGGGGCTGATGTTAAAATTATAATTTTTAAATATATATTTCCAAATGTAATAACTCCTTTACCTATTCTCCTTACTTTAAATGCTGCGGATGCTGTTTTGGTATTAGGAAGTTTGGGCTTTTTAGGGTTAGGTGTTCCTGCAAATGTTCCAGAATGGGGAAGTGATCTTAATCTTGCACTTGCTGCTATACCAACTGGGATTTGGTGGACTGCATTATTCCCTGGATTAGCAATGTTTTTTTTAGTCTTAGGTCTTTCTTTTATAGGAGAAGAACTAGAAAATATTTTTGAGAATTGAAAGTTAATTTTAATATTTTTTAGTTATTAACAACTTCATTAATTTCTCCATTCTGGTTTATCTTTGGATATTTATTTCCAGACTTTCTGTATATAGAAGCTAACTCAGGATAACTCCATTCAAATAATGTTTTTTCGTATTCTTCTGTACTTAAACCCTCTCCTTTAAGAGGAAGTAAACTCTTACTTTCTCTTTGTCGAATAGCTTCAAAAAGTAAAATAGAAGCTGCTACTGAAACATTCAAAGACTGGACCATTCCTGACATTGGAATGAAGATTGATTCATCAACTTTTGAAATTAGTTGATCACTTAAACCCCACTTTTCCGCTCCTAAAACAAAACAAGTATTTTCTGAATAGTCAAAATTCCTGTAATCAATTGATCTCTCATTTAGTGTTGTTCCATATAATTTAAAACCTTTCTTTTTTAGTTCAGATACTGCAGAAATTGTTGTCTCATGATTATTTAATTTGACCCATTTTTGACTCCCTTGAGCTGTACTGTTAAAAGTTTTAACTTTATCTTTTTCACTAATAAAATTCGCTTCAAAAACTCCAGCCGCATCACATGTTCTTAATATTGCAGATAAATTGTGTGGCTTATTTACTGCCTCTACTAGAACCGTTAAGTTTGTCATTCTGCAATTTAAAACATTTTTTATTCGCTCAAATCTTCTTGGCAAAATTGACATCTTAAAAATGTTTAAAGTTAATTTAATTATATTCGTTCCAAAAAATATAATTTAAAATATAAATTTTAAAGTTTTAAATGTTTGCTTTTATATTACTTCAAATTCAATCTATAGATTAATTAATCGGTTATTTAGTTTATAATATTTTAGTAATTTAGAAGAGATTAAATGGCTTACATTGAATGGGATTACACGGTTATAACTAGTATGGTGGAAGCTCAGGGCTGGACGTTACCAGAGCATGAATCAAAAGAATGGAGAAAATTTAACGATGAGCTTGGAGAGAAGATGAGAGGAGTTGGAATTGTGTTTGAAAAATATTGTAAATTCACTCCAGACATTGGAGAAGGAGTTCATCTTTTAGACGATTAATAATTCAAACCACTGATGTATCCCTTAATCAATGGTTATTAATTCTTACATTAGGAAAATTTTGATTAAATTAATGAAACAAATTATTAAGGCTTTATAAAGCTTCTTTTAAAAATCCATCGGTAACGATAAAAAAAATCTTTAAATTTCTAATTGTCCACAGAAAAGTTATTTAAATTTTATATTTAAATAAAAAGGTATGATGCAAAATAAATTAATCTTTTTATTCGATGGCGGTTGTCCATTATGTCTTAGAGAAACTAATTTCTTAAAAAGCAAAGACGAGTTAAATAAAATTGACTTTGTTGATATTAATAATGTTAATTATAATCCCATTTTTTTTAAGGACATCTCATATGCAGAAGCAATGTCAAATCTTCATGGGATTTTAGATAATGGAAATATTATCAAAGGGCTAGACGTATTAGCATATTCATATGAATTAATAGGGTTAGGGTGGGTTTACTACCCTTTAAAAATTGAATTCCTTGCGCCGGTTTTGAGGTTATTTTATAAATATTGGGCAAAATACAGACTTAAAATTACTGGCAGATCAAATATTGAAAAACTCTGTACTTCTGAATGTAAGCAATAAAAATGGAAATTATTGATATAGATAGATTAATCGAGATGTGTTGGGAAGATAGAACTCCTTTTGAAGCGATTGAGTATCAATTTGGTTTAAAAGAAGAAGATGCTATAAAAATAATGAGAAATAATCTTAAGCCAAAATCGTTTAAAGTTTGGAGAAAAAGAGTTTCTGGAAGAAAAACAAAACATATGGAACTTAAAGATTCAACTAGATTTAAATCTACTCATAAAAGAAAATTATAAATTTTGAAAATCTTACCGAGCAAAATATGTCCCGTTTGCAACAGGCCCTTTAATTGGCGCAAAAAATGGAAAGATTGTTGGAAGGAAGTTAAATACTGTTCTAATAGATGCAGAAATAGGAAGTCATTAGTATGAATCAGATATCGATCATATTTCCAAATCAACTTTTTAGAGAAAGCTCACTCTTGAAGTTAAGTTGTGAAATTTTGATGATGGAAGATTCATTATTTTTTGGCAATGATAAATTTCAAAAGTCAATTAATCACAAAAATAAATTAATTTTCCATAAAGCTTCAATGCTTGCATATAAAAAATTTCTACAAAATTCAGGATTTAAAGTTATTTATATTGAGAATAAAAATAATTTTTCCACAGTAGAATATTTGTCAAAATATTTGCAAGGAAAATATCAAAAGATAAATATTATAAATCCTCATGATTTTTTAATTATGAAAAGGATAAATAGATTTGTTGAAGCCAACAATCTTAAGTTACAAGTTTTCCAATCCCCAATGTTTGTAACTAATGAAGACTTACGAAAATCTTTTAAATCTAATCCCAAAAAACCATTGATGGGTAGATTTTATGAGAATCAAAGAAGAAGTCAAAATATATTATTGAATCCTGATGGCTCACCTCAAGGAGGTAAATGGAGTTTTGATGAATTAAATAGAAAAAAATTACCCAAGAACATAAACATTCCTGAAATCCCAAAATTCCTAAAAAATCAGTTTGTAATTCAGGCTGAAAAGATAATTTCTAATTTACAGATAGAGTTCATAGGTGAAAGTAATTATTTTATATATCCAACTACTTTCGAAGAAGCTGATAGTTGGCTTCATGATTTTTTTGAAAATAGATTTTCTTTATTTGGTGATTATGAAGATGCAATTAGTAAGGAAAAAGTCTTTTTATGGCATAGTTTACTTTCCCCTCTTTTAAATAGCGGTTTATTGACTGCAAAAGAAGTTATTTATAAGGCATTAACTTATGGTGAAAAAAATAAAGTTCCTATTAACTCTCTAGAAGGTTTTATTCGTCAAATAGTTGGATGGAGAGAATTTATTTGCTTAGTTTATGAAAAATATGGTACCCAAATGCGTACTACTAATTTTTGGAATTTTGATAATAAGCCTATGCCTGAATGTTTCTATAAGGGAACCACAGGAATCGATCCAGTAGATATCGTCATAAATAATATTCTTAAATACGGTTATTGCCATCATATTGAGAGGCTTATGATAATAGGTAACTTTATGCTTTTATGTCGTATACATCCTGATCATGTTTATAAATGGTTTATGGAAATGTTTATAGATTCTTATGATTGGGTAATGGTCCCTAATGTTTATGGTATGAGTCAGTTTAGCGATGGAGGTATCTTTTCAACAAAACCTTATATTTCTAGCTCAAATTATGTGAAAAAAATGTCTGATTATAAAACTGGTCCCTGGTGTTCAATCTGGGACGGTTTATTTTGGAAATTTATAAAAGATAATGAAACTTATTTTAGAAAACAATATAGACTTGCAATGTTAACGAGAAATTTAGATAAAATGAGTGATGAAAAGCTAAATGATCATTTAAGAATAGCTGAGGAATTTATTAGTAATCTTTATTAAAATAAATACTAAATTTATAGACAATTTTAAAACTTAAGAGAATCTATTGATATTAATAAATATTAAAAACACGTGTTAGATTAATAGTTAAATAGATCATTAATTAATCTAATATATTTTTATCTAGGTGCAATTTTTATTCTTTTGTTTACTTTTTAAAAATTTAGATTGGATTATAAATTTGTATTTGAAATTAAGTGCCCTAAAAGAATTAATTCCTTTCGAAGCTGGACAGGTTATTAATTTAGAAAAATAAATGGTGACTCACTTTTAACCTCTTTAAATTTTGTTCAAATTAAAAATGAAAAAAAATAAAAAAAATAAATTATTTTCAAGAGAAAAAGTCCATTCTCTTAACATCTATATATTTTTGGGATTCAATTTAACCTTAGTTAGTGTTCTTGGTTTTATTTGGTTTAATACTTCAATTAATAGCTAAGAACATTATTAATAATTAATATTATATTTAGCATATTTTACTAAACAAGATTTTATACATTGACTAAAGGGTACATTCAAAGAAAAGCATCTTGGGAAATTCTATTAAAAGTAAGTTCAGGAATTTATTCAGATCATGCTCTAGAAAACGTACTAAAAAATTATGAGTTCAATTCATTAGATATAGCATTCATTACGGAATTATCTTTTGGATGTATTAGATATAGAAAATTTCTTGACCTTTGGATAGACCATACATCAAAACTTTCTCACATAAAGCAACCACCAAAACTAAGATGGCTTTTACATATAGGTTTATATCAATTATTAAAAATGGATAAAATACCATTTTCTGCAGCTATTTCTTCAACTGTAGAAGTTGCAAAGAAAACTGATTTAAAAGGTTTGGCTGGAACTGTAAACGCAATATTACGAAATACCGTTAGACATATTGAAAAAGAAAATGTCCCCAAATTATCCTCAGATGAAATAGAGAGATTGTCTTCTATTGAGTCATTACCAATATGGCTTGTAAAAGAAATTGTTAATTGGGTAGGAATAAAAGAAGCTAAAAATATTGCCAAGGCATTTAATAAAAAACCTTCAATTGATTTGCGAATTAATTCTCTGAAAACTGACTTAAATAAATTTTTGAATGAACTTGCTGAATGTAATATTAATGCTACTTCAATCAGTCAATTAAAAAATGGGATTACCTTAAATTCTAATCCAAGGTCTATTAAAAAACTCCCTGGCTATAGAGATGGACTGTGGGTAGTCCAAGATAGATCTTCTCAATGGGTAGCTCCTCTTTTAAATCCAAAGAAAGGGGAAAAGATTCTAGACGCCTGCTCTGCACCAGGAAGTAAAACAACTCATTTAGCTCAGTTAGCTAATGACGATGCCGAAATCTTAGCTGTTGATAGATCAGAAAAAAGATTGAAAATACTTCAATCAAATTTGGAAAGATTAGATATAAAAAGTGTTAAAACTTTGAAAGCTGATGCTACTAATTTGGTTGATATCAAGCCAAATCTTATCTCTTATTTTGATAAAATCTTAATTGATGCTCCATGTTCAGGGATTGGAACCTTAGCAAGAAATCCTGATTCAAGATGGTCTTTAAGTAAGGATAAAATAAATCAATTAATTCTTTTACAGGAAAGATTATTAGAAAGCGTTTTACCTCTTTTAAAAAGAAATGGAACTTTAGTTTATTCAACTTGTACAATATGTCCTGAAGAAAATAATTTTCTAATTAAAAGATTTTTGACAAAAAATAAGGAAATTAAGTTAGATAGTGAAAAACAAATCTTACCGAAATTTGATGAACCAGGAGATGGATTTTATGCAGCAAAAATTTCTTATAAATAAAAAATAAAGTATTTTATTATTAAATCTCTAAATCATATATTTTACTTATGAACTTTTTCCAAAAATAAGCTGCATTACCGCTAGATAACTTAGATTCTTTGTTTTCATCAAAACCTATCCAAACTCCGGTAGTAAGATTATTAATTGAACCAATAAACCAAAGATCCCGGTTCTCGTCAGAAGTTCCTGTCTTGCCATATACTTTTTCTCCTTTAATTGAGGCTGCTATTGAAGTACCTTCCGAAACTGATTTTTCAAGTAGATTATTTAGGCTTTTGTTTACTTCGGAATCTAATATCTTCTCATGTATTAATTTATTTTCCCAAATTAATTCATAATTATTTGATTCTATTTTTTCAAGAATGCTTGGCTTATATAGATTTCCATTACTATTCAAAACTGAATAGGCATTTGTAATATTTAGGAGGCTATCTCCATAAGATCCGATAGCTAATGGTAGAAATTCTTCAAGCGGTTGTTCATACCCCAGACCAAATAAATTAGCTAGAATTATAATCTTTTTAAGACCTATATTACTAGAAATTTTTAGAGGAACTATATTTGAGGATGTTTTAAAAGAGTCTATTAAAGATATCTTACCTCGATAAATTTCGGAAAAATTTTTGGGACAATAATCTTTCCAGCACTTAGGTAAATCTTCAAATTTATCGCTTAATTTTATACCTTCTTTTAATGCTGCAGTGTAAGGAATTATTTTAAAAGTTGAACCTAAAGGCCTTATAGCGGAGGTAACTCTATTAAACTCGTTAATTGTTGGATTCTTACTGGTTATCATTGTTCTAATCAAACCGCTATTAGATTCTATTGATACCAATGCTGTTTCAATATTTTTAGGCCCTACTGACCTAGAGATTTTTTGTCCTATTTCCTGCCAATCTTTTTTGATGCTGGATTTTATCCTTAAAAATTTATATTTTTTATGATTTTTGATTTTGCTATTTGTTTCCTTCAGGATGAAATTTACTAATAAATTATCTTTAGAATCTTTATTATTTATTGAATAATTTAAGTTAACTTTTTCCATAAGGGCTTCATTTCTCTCGTCTAAAGATATGTAGCCATCAATATACATATCTTTTAAAATTTTATTTCTTTTTTTAATAGTTAAATCGATATTTTCATAAGGCGAATAAATTGAGGGAGCGGGTGCTAATCCTGCTAATAAGGCAACCTCAGATAATGATAATTCAGTTATAAGTTTTCCAAAATAAACTTGGGAAGCCTCATTAATGCCATAAGCTCCTGATCCTAAGTAAATATTATTTAGATATAATTTTAAAATTTGATTTTTACTGAATTTCAAATCTAATACAAGGGAAATTATTATTTCTTTAATTTTTCTTTGAAAACTTAAATCATTATTTAAGAAAATTAATCTTGCCACTTGCTGAGTAATAGTGCTCCCACCCTCTTTAACGTATCCACTCTGAACATTTCTAATAAAGGCTCTTGATAAACCTATTAAGTCAATTCCATTATGGTTAAAAAATCTTTTATCCTCCCCAGAGATAAAAGAATACTTTAGAAAAAATGGTATCTCATTTGTATTATCAAGAACTTCAAATTTCCGACTTAATTTTCTTAATATTTTATTATCAGAAGAAAATATTTCATAAGAATAGGGTATTGATTTTGAAGTATTTATTTTAAGTGGGTCAAAATTTAAAGTAATCCTAATTAAATTAATTATAGGGAAAAATATTACAAAGAAAATAAATATTGATGAGCTAAAAATAAAATATTTATATTTTATTCCATTCACTTTAAGCTACTAAAAAACTATGTCCTATTGCTAAAGCGGTTACTAACATTCCAGTTATAAGAAATGGCTGAGCACTTGCTTGGTATTTTACATCAAATTTTAAAGGGTCCCTTAGTAACCACATATCTTGAAATGTAATTTGAGGAATTACCAGTAAAACTAAAATTACTGATGCTAAATGTTGTCCAATAACAATTAATACGATAACCATTGCTAATTGAAAAATATCAATGAGACCAGCACTTATTCTACTAGCCTTTTTAATTCCAAATATTACAGGTAACGAATTCAATCCTAGTTTTGAATCCCCTTCAACACTTTTGAAATCATTTATAACTGCTATTCCAAGTCCAGAAAGACTATAAGCAAGAGTTAGTAATGCAGTAACAATAGTTAATTTCCCAAATAAGGCTTGCCCCGCCCACCATGGGAGAGCTATGTATGAAGCTCCTAAAGCATAATTTCCTAGCCATCCATTTTGCTTCAATTTTAAAGGAGGAGCGGAATAGATATAACTTACCAAAGAGCCACCTAAAGCCAGAAGAAAGACAGAGGGAAAACTATGTTTTGCATATAAATCTAATAAAAAAGAGACTACTAAACCAGCAATAAGTAATACCCAAATTTGTATTTTTACTTCCTTAATCGAAATCTTCCCAGAAGGTATTGGTCTATTAGGTTCATTAATAGCGTCAATTTCTCTATCAAAAAAATCATTAATAGTTTGGGTATAACCTGCTAGAAGTGGTCCGCTCATGAGCATGCATGCTAGTGAGGCTAAAACATTACTTATTGTCCACTGAAAGTTTCCGCTTGCGGCAGCTCCACAGATTACCCCCCATATCAAGGGGATCCATGTAATTGGCTTCATTAATTGTATACGTAGTTTCCAAATACTCGAAGTCTCTGAAGCCCCTTTAATTCCTAATAATTGTTTTGGATCATTCACTTTTAATATTTAACCTTTCTCAATTTCTTCAGGAAAAAACCAATTTTCTTCTCCATTTTGTAATTTAACCGTAATACCAATACTTCTACCATCGGTCATTTTATATCCAGTTGTTACAACTCTTGGGTTTGATGATATTTGATCAATTAGCTTTGCAGGTAATCTATCTTTAACTTTGTTAATGTTAATTTTAACTTTACTACCAATTTTGGGTAATAATTTTGTTTCAGCCATAAGAGGTAAAATGGAAGTTATTATGCAAGGTTAACAGCCTTTGGACAATTTTTATTAAAATGGTAGCTCTTCGTTTAATTCCTTGTTTAGATGTAGCTAATGGAAGGGTAGTTAAAGGTGTTAATTTTGTAAACCTTAGAGACTCTGGTGACCCTGTCGAATTAGCTTGTAAATACTCAGAAGCAGGAGCGGATGAATTAGTATTTTTAGATATAAGAGCCAGTGTGGAAAATAGAAAAACATTAGTTGATCTTGTCTCTAGAACAGCGAAATCAGTTAAAATTCCATTTACTGTTGGTGGTGGAATAAATTCGATCAACTCAATTAATGATCTTTTAAGAGCGGGAGCGGATAAAGTAAGTTTAAATTCTTCTGCAGTTAAAAATTCAGATATAATTTCCAAAAGCTCTGCAAATTTTGGAACACAATGTATTGTTATTGCTATTGATGCAAGAAAAAAAATTAATAAATCTAATGAATGGGAAGTATATGTTAAGGGTGGGCGAGAGAATACTGGTTTAGATGTAATAAGTTGGGCAAAAAAAGTTGAGGAATTAGGGGCTGGAGAAATTTTATTAACTTCAATGGATGGCGATGGGACACAAAATGGATACGATTTATTATTGACTCAAACAGTTGCAAATGCAGTTAATATCCCTGTGATCGCTTCTGGGGGTGCAGGCTCAGTAGAAGATATATATGATGTTTTTACCAAAGGTAAAGCCTCTGCAGCGCTTTTAGCATCTTTACTGCATGATAAAAAACTTACTATAGATGAAATAAAATCTTTTCTTATTGAAAAGAAACTACCAATGAGACCTAATTAAAAAAATAATTTATCATTAATAAAAAATATTTAAATATGCGATATAAAAAAACTAATGAGGTTAAAACTATTTTCAATAAAATTTCTTGTAGTTATGACTTTTTAAATAGTTTGCTTAGTCTGGGATTACACAAATATTGGAAAAAGACATTAGTTGATTTATTAAAACCAATTGATGGGGAAAATTGGGCTGATTTATGTTGTGGAACTGGGGATCTATCATTTTTAATTTTTAAAAAAGTTAGGCCTAATGGAAGTGTTACTGGAATAGATAGTGCAAAAGAAATTTTAAATATTGCAATGAAAAAGTCGAAATTGATTGAAAATAAATTTATCTCTTGGGAGATGCAAGATATCTTAGAAATAGATGAAGATTTAAAAAATTATGATGGAATTTGTATGTCTTATGGTTTAAGAAATCTTGTCAATGTGGAAAAAGGACTAAAAAAAGTCTTTAATCTTTTAAGTGATACGGGTAGAGCTGGGTTTCTTGATTTTAATCATTCTAAATTTAATTCTATAGCTGATTTGTTTCAAAAAATATATTTAAGATTTATTGTGGTCCCAATTTCAAAAATTTTTAAATTAAGTAAAGAATATTCTTATATTGAAAAAAGTATAAAAAATTTTCCAAAGGGAAACGAACTTATGTTAATTGCAAAAAGAGTAGGGTTTAAAAAAAGTTGCATATAGGACTATTTTTTTCAATCAAATGGGAATATTAATATTAGAAAAATAAAATTCATCTTAATTATTTTTTCTCCAACAAAAAGTACATTTCCCCCATCTTGATATCTCACCTTCTGGTGCAGGACTATTGCATATTGTGCAAATAACCATATTATTATTATTTATTCTGCTCGGATGATTTTCCCAGACTGTTTTTGCATTAATCTCTTTTTTATCTAAAGTTTTGACTTCATAATTTTGAATGATCTTTATTTCATTTAAATTTATTCCAAATCTGCTAATACTCTCCTTTAATCTATGTTTATTATAAATTAGTGCCTGTCTCCATTGTGGATGATTTACAGCAATAATAAGAGTTTTCTGTTCAATTTTTAATGGCTTACATGCTTTTGATAATTCCAGACCAATTAACTTTTCCCAATTCTCATTTAGTTTGGATAGTTTATCTAAGTCTTTCCATGATTTTTTGAAATTATCAATACAATTTCGCATTGAAGATGGATATCTTTTATTCAATTATTATAATTAAGGTTATAATCTTTAAGATAATTTAATCTTGTCAAGAGTGCCTGTTTTTTATATTAAAGATTTGTGAAAGTTTTTGGATCAGTAGCTAAGACTGCATATTACTACAAAAAAATCCAAGGGTTTTCTCCTTACTGGAAACTTCAATACAAATTAAAATGTAAAAATACTGAATACGAACTAACAAATTGGCTCCAAGATTCGCCAATCAAAAGATATAAACCAAGAGCAATGGTAGCCAAAGAGCAATTTTTAGGAATAGGTCAGAATTCAAGACCATGGATTTCTCCTAAGGGAGGAATTTGGCTAAGTGCGGCTTATCCAATTTTTACCTCGAAATTCTCAAGTGATATATTTAGTCTGTCATTTGCAATTAAGTTATGTGAAATGTTTAATACGGAATCTATAAAAGTCGATTTGAAATGGCCAAATGATATTTTTTTTAATTCAAAAAAGTTAATTGGATTTTTGCCCAGAGTGATAACAAGAGGGAAAGAAATTATTTATGTCAGGATAGGTATTGGCATGAATTTTTTAAATAAAACTCCATTAGAGGGCATTGCTTTATCTGAAATACTTAATACTAAAAATATATGCGAATATTATTGGACTGCAAAAATCCTTAAAACTATTCACGAGTCAGTCGAATGTAATGATAGAAAAGAATATATTATTAAAAACGCAAATAAATATCTTACAAAAAAACATTTACCTAAGGGTTATAACTTAAGAGATTGGGCAATAAAAGACGTAGACAATAATGGGAATTTGAGAATTTATAATGGAATCCAAGAAAAAATAATAACGAGGTTTTAAATTTATTTAATTTTTAATTCAATTATTTTTCCATCTTTAAATTTTGCTATTTTTTTTGCCCGACTTGCAACTTCATCTTCGTGAGTAACTAAAACTATAGTAATACCTGATTCATGAAGTTTATCAAAAAGATCTAATACATCTTCTGTCGTCTTTGAATCTAAAGCGCCAGTGGGTTCATCGGCTAATAAAATTGCAGGATTATTTATAATTGCTCTTGCAATAGCTACACGTTGTTGTTGCCCTCCAGACAATTGGTTAGGACGATTATTTACTCTTTCGGAAAGTCCAACTTTGTCTAATGCATTTTTTGCTCTTTTTTCTCTTTCTATAGGATCTACCCCTGCATAAATCATCGGTAAAAGAACATTTTCTAGTGCTGTAGCGTCTGAAAGAAGGTGGAATTGTTGGAAAACGAATCCTAATTTTTGGTTTCTTAATTCAGCTAGTTCATCATCAGATAAATTTTCAATAGGAGTTCCATTTAATTTATAAACACCTTGAGATGGTCTGTCTAGACAGCCAATAATGTTCATTGCAGTACTTTTACCCGAACCACTTGCGCCCATAACAGCCAAATAGTCACCTTTATAAATTTCTAAATTCACATTATCTAAGGCTTTTACGATAAGTTCATCTTTGCCATACATTTTTGATACTTTTTCTAAGGTCGCAACTTTTTTAATCATTTATTAATACTCTTTTAAAGGACATTATTTGTTATAGCTAATATATCCTGTAAAAAAGGAGTTTCTGATACTGCTGAATTAGCTAATTTGAAAAGAGGGTTAGAAAGTATTCCTCCTAAAGCTGTAACAGCTATGCAAGTATATAATGCAATTCTAAGTGGAGGTAATCCAATGATATTCCAGTTGATCTCAGGATAAGATTTAACTATTTCAGAAGCTTCTTGTGGTTCTTTTACTACCATCATTTTTATAACCGAGATGTAGTAATAAATTGAAATTACTGAAGTTATTAATCCAACTACTACTAAAAGGTATTGATGGTTAGCCCAACCTGCAAAAAACAAATATATTTTCCCAAAAAAACCTAACATAGGCGGAAGCCCACCAAGAGAAAGAAGACATAAGCTCAGACCCAAAGTAATTAAAGGATCTTTTTGATAAAGGCCTGAATAATCTGTAATTCTATCTGATCCAGTTCGGAGTGAAAAAAGTATTACACATGAAAAAGCCCCTAGATTCATAAACAAATATGCAGCTAAATATAAAACAGCTGATGAAAGACCATCTTGTGTTCCAGATACTATGCCAATCATTACAAATCCCGCTTGACCTATTGAACTGTAAGCCAACATTCTTTTCATTGAGGTTTGGGCCAATGCCACGATATTTCCTAGCGCCATACTCAAGATTGCTAAAATTGTAAATAATAGTTTCCATTGTTCATCGAAAGAGGAAAAAGTAGTGCTTAAAATTCTTATTGCAAAAGCAAATCCTGCAGTCTTAGATCCTACAGATAAAAAAGCTACTACAGGTGTGGGGGATCCTTCATAAACATCAGGTGTCCACTGATGAAAAGGAACTGCAGCAATCTTAAAAGCAACAGTTGATAAGACAAATACTAATGATAAAGATGTAATAAATGATGGTTTATTTATTATCTCCACCCCAATTGTTGATAAGTTTGTGGAACCACTAAGACCATAAAGGAATGAGGATCCATATAAATAAACAGCAGCAGCAGCTGATCCAACAAGAAGATATTTTAAAGCGGCCTCTGAACTCCTAGGGTCTCTTTTGAGATAACCAGAAAGACAATAACTAGCTACAGATAAAGTCTCTAAAGATATAAATACACTAACAAGGTCAGTAGATCCACACAAAAGCATAGCTCCTAAAGTTGCCGATAAGACTATTGCAGCGAATTCACCAATTGGACTTCCACTTTGTTCTGTATAACGCCAACTAATTAGTAAAGAAATCAGTGTTGATAGTGCAATGATTGATCTAAAGGCAATAGCTAAATTATCTGATTCAAAAGAGCCAAGGAATGCATTGTTTACGGGGTTACTCCACTGTAAAGCGAGACTTATAAGAGAACAGCCTAATGAAATGTAACAAATCACGGGTGCCCATCTTGAGGCAGTTTTTTCGCCAGCAAGATCGACAAGAAGAGTTCCAACAATACCAAGCAAAATGAAAGCTTCTGGAATAATTGCTTGAGCATTTAAATTAATTGTAAAAATTTCGTTGGGCACTTAATTAAATTGAATGTTTGATTATAAGGATGTAAGAGTTAAACTTACATGATTATAATTTGTGGGTATGAGTTTTGAAAATCTCGAGCAATATTGCTTGTAGGAGTTTCAATTAATCATAATATGCCCTAATTGATTAAAAAAACACTAATTTTATCGAAATAGACCTTGGATCACACACTTGTTATTGTTGAAAGTCCCACAAAGGCAAAAACTATAAGAAGGTTTTTGCCTCCTAATTATGAAGTTCTTGCTTCCATGGGACATGTAAGAGATCTTCCAAAAGGAGCGGCTGAGATTCCTGCATCAGTTAAAAAAGAAAAATGGTCAAGGATAGGTGTAAACACTTCAGAAGATTTTGAACCACTTTACATTATCCCAAAGGAAAAAAAGAAGGTCGTTAAAGATTTAAAAAATGCTTTAAAAGATGCTACTCAATTGCTATTAGCAACTGATGAAGATAGGGAAGGTGAGAGTATAAGTTGGCACTTAATGCAAATTCTTAAACCGAAAATCCCAACTAAGCGAATGGTTTTTCATGAAATAACTAAAAAGGCAATTAATAAGGCATTAGATGAGACCAGAGAAATTGATATGGAATTAGTTCAGGCTCAAGAAACTAGAAGAATTCTTGATAGACTTTTTGGATATGAACTTTCTCCATTACTTTGGAAAAAAGTAGCTCCCAGACTATCTGCTGGTCGTGTTCAGTCTGTTTCAGTAAGATTGCTTGTTAACAAGGAAAGAGAAAGGAGAGCGTTTAAAAAAGCCTCTTACTGGGGATTAAAAGCCTCTTTGCTTAAAGATAATATTTCTTTTGAATCTAAGTTATTTAGTCTAAATGCCCAGAAAATTTCCAACGGTTCTGATTTTGATGAAAAGACAGGTAAATTAAAAAAAGGTAATAAATCTTTAATTTTGAACGAAGACAGGGCAAAGAGTCTTCTCAAAACTTTATCTAAGGAAAAGTGGAAAGTCTTAAAAGTAGAAAAAAAACCCACAATTAGGAAGCCTGTTCCACCCTTTACTACTAGTACTTTGCAGCAGGAAGCTAATCGAAAACTTCGACTATCTGCAAGAGAAACAATGAGATCCGCTCAAGGTTTATATGAGAAAGGTTTTATTACATACATGAGAACTGATTCAGTACATCTTTCTGAACAAGCGATTAGAGCGGCGAGAGAATGTGTAAAATCCAAATATGGGAACGAATATTTATCAAGCTCAGCTCGTCAATTTAATTCAAATGCTAGGAATGCTCAAGAAGCACATGAAGCTATCAGGCCTGCTGGAGAAGTATTTAAAACTCCAAATGATACAGATCTGTCAGGAAGAGATCTATCTTTATATGAATTAATTTGGAAAAGAACTGTTGCCAGTCAAATGGCGGAAGCAAAATTAACAATGATTAATGCTGAAATAGAAGTTGGGGAAGGATTATTTAAGTCAAGCGGAAAAAGTATAGATTTTGCAGGTTTTTTTAGAGCTTATGTAGAAGGTAGTGATGATCCAAGCGCATCACTTGAACAGCAAGAAGTCATTCTTCCTAATTTAACTCAAGGGTCTGTTTTAGAAGTTGATAGCAAAGAGGCTACTTATCATGAAACCAAATCCCCAGCTAGATATACTGAGGCTGCATTAGTCAAAGTTTTAGAAAAAGAGGGAATAGGAAGACCTTCTACTTATGCAAGTATTATTGGAACAATTGTAGATAGGGGCTATGCAAATATTTCTTCAAACTCCTTGTCGCCTACATTCACAGCTTTTGCTGTTACGGCATTGTTAGAGGAACACTTTCCTGATCTAGTCGATACTACATTTACGGCAAAAATGGAATCTTCATTGGACGAAATTTCTTCAGGTAATCTTGAGTGGCTTCCATATTTAGAAACTTTTTACAAAGGTAAAAATGGTCTTGAGGTAAAAGTTCAGAAAACTGAGGGTGATATTGATGGGAAAGCATACAGACAAGTTGATTTTGATGACTTACCTTGCGTAGTCAGAATTGGTTCAAATGGGCCATGGCTTGAAGGGGTAAAAATAGATGAATCAGGAAATGAAATACAGGCAAAAGGTAATCTACCTATGGATATTACTCCTGGAGATTTAGATAAAAAGAAAGTTGATCAAATTCTTAGTGGCCCCTCAGATCTTGGAACTGATCCAAAAACTGGTGAGCAAGTATTTTTAAGATTCGGTCCTTATGGACCTTACGTTCAGTTAGGAAATACTGAAGAAGATAAAGCGAAGCCAAGAAGAGCCTCTTTACCAAAAGAGTTAAAAACAGATGACTTAACTTTATTGGAAGCTCTAGAACTATTAAGCTTACCAAAATTATTGGGAGAACATCCCGAAGGTGGAATTGTTGAGGCAGATAGGGGAAGATTTGGCCCATATATTAAATGGACAAAAAATGAAGATGATTCTGAAAATAGATCTTTAAAAAAAGAAGATGATGTTTTTAAGGTAGATCTTAAGCGCGCATTAGAAATCCTCGCGATGCCAAAATTAGGTAGAGGAGGACAAGAAGTAATAAAGGATTTTGGAAAACCTAAAGAATTAAAAGATAAAATTCAGATTTTAAATGGACGATATGGACTATATATAAAGTGTGGAAAAACAAATGTTTCTTTGCCTAAAGATACTGATTTAGAAAAATTTACACTTGATAATGCTTTGGTTTTATTAGAAGAGAAAATGAGTGATAAAAAGAGCGCTGGTTTTAAAAAAATTAAAGTAATTAGTAAAAAGACCTCAAAGAATAAAAAAAGTAAAAAATAAATATGGGTTTTATAAAAAATAAATTATTTATTTTTATTATTTTAATTTTATTGCAATCTTGTTCTGGAGGAAGAATTGGAAATTTCTTTGAGTCTAGTTTTAAAAATATTGAAGAGACAAAAATAAAAAAAGATGTCAAAAATAATTTAAAGAATAAGATTGTTATTAAATCTGAGGGAATTTTAGAAAAAAAACAAAAATATTGAAGAAGTAAAAATAAAAAAAGATATTAAAAATAATTCAAAAAATAAGGTTTTAAAAAAGTCTGAGAAGAAATCAAACAACAACAAAAAAATTTCTGATAAAAATATATTTTTGCAAAATAAAGTAAATCAGCCTAAATCATACAAAATTATTTTCATCTTAAAAGATGTAAATCCAAAAGATCCCACTGAAGATTTAAGGACCATTTTAAGAAATTCTGATGTAAATTTTGAAATAGAAAAGATTGAACGTTATTTTGAACCAAAAACTAAAACTATAAAAAGTAATTAAATATCTATACAAAAATTTCATATGAAACTTTCAAAAAAAAATGAGGCACTTAATATAATTGAACCCGCATATTTAGCCTCTCTCTCTTCATTACTTTGGATAGCTTTGTATTATTTACCGATAGGAGGAGCTTTGTTGAGATTAATATTACCTCTCCCTATAATCTTATTGCATTTGAGAAGAGGAACTAAAACTGCATTTGAAGGTCTCATAATACAATTTCTTTTATTATTGATACTTATGGGTCCAATTAGAGGAACTTTATTTTTATTCCCATATGGGATATTAGCTTTTTGGCTAGGCTGGTCTTGGTTTACGGAAAAAGATTGGTGGCTTAGTTGGTCTGTAGGTTTTTTTCTTGGGACACTTGGTTTTTTTATAAGGGTAGTTGCATTATCAACTTTAGTTGGGGATAATCTTTGGATAATAATTACAAGAGCAAGTTATGGCCTAATAGATAAATTTATTGAACTATTTAATCTGCCATTCTCTCCTTCTATCCGAATTATCCAATTTGTTGCAATATTATTAATAATTTTTCAAGAAATGGTATATGTTTTAACTATACATATAATCTCATATTCTCTTTTCCCTAGATTAAATTCAAAAATTCCTGATCCTCCAAAAATTATTAATGGATTTGTTGATTTAGGTCTTTAATATAATATTAAATAATGCAGATATCTTATTTAGGGATAAAGTTATTTGGAAGTAAAGGTAATAAAAAATTATTTTCTGAAAGGGTAGATCTTCTTAAAAAAGAAATTAATAATTTTATTTTCTATCTTGTGATTGCGGGAACAGAAACGTCACAAATTCAAGGCATATCCGCAGCAGGAATTAATACAAAAGCCAGAAGGAGAACCGCCTTAGCAGATGCTGAGTTTCTTCTTTTTGGGGCCTCAATAAATCATAAATATAAATTACCCTTTTTAAATGCAGGAGTTACTCCTGCATTAATAAGCTATGTATGTAGGAAACTTATATGTGCAAGTCCAATAATTGTTCCTATAGGAATAAAAGTAAAACCTTACTTTAGGCATTTAACTGTGGAAAATTATTTAGTAGGCCCAGCTAAATGTTTGACGACTGGAAAATCTATGAATAAAGAGAGAGTTTTGAGTCTTTACAAAAAAGGACTAGAAATTGGAAAATCTACGAAACAACCCATATTTATTTCAGAATCTGTACCAGGAGGAACTACAACCGCTCAAGCAGTTATGGAAGCTTTTGGCTTAAATGTAAATAATTTAATAGGAAGTAGTTTGATTATTGCTCCAAGGAAATTAAAAGCAAAAGTAATTAAAGCTGGTCTTTTAAAAGCAAATTTAAAAAATAATTTTGACTCTTTAGATGTTATTTCTTCAGTCGGAGATCCATTTCAAGCCTTTTCTATGGGATTATTGATTGGAGCAAGATTAGCTAAGCAATCTGTTTTATTATCTGGAGGTAGCCAAATGTTAGCCGTAGTTTTACTTGCGTTGGAATTTATTGATTCTAAAGAAAAACAGGAATTCGTCGATTTCATTTTTATAGCTACTACTGGATGGTTGGTTAAAGATAATTCATTGGGTGATTTATTAGATTTAATAACTGAAAAACACAACGTAAGCTTATTGGGATTTGCAAGCCCTCTGAATTTCAAATCATCTAAATTTAAAGAGTTGAGTGATTATGAAATAGGTTATGTAAAAGAAGGGGTTGGTGCTGGTGGGATGTCAATTCTTGCTTTTCTTAAGGGTTTTAGTAATGAAGAAATAGTTTCAAGGTGTCAAATTAATATTGAAAAAATGAAGGAGTTAGGTCAAATTTCCTTAAATAAAGATTTTTAAATGCTTAAAAAATATCCTACAAGAAGGCAATTCCTTAATTACGGAAAACTATCTCTCCTTTTCTTTCTGAATTCATGTAGTAATTCTTTAAAAAAAGTTAAAATTGGTTTTCAAAGTTCTATTTATCCAAAATCTTTAAAGGATACGTTTCCTGCGATTTGGCAAAAAGAAAATATTAATTTTAGTAAACTTAAATTAGAAAAAAACAAAATAAAATTATCTAAATCAGACTTTATTTTGATTAATGATGGATGGCTAAATATTATTGATGTTAAAAGTTTTCAAAACATAAATAATTTATTTTCAAATGATATGTTAGATAATAGATCGAGAGTTTTTTTAAGAAGTTTTAACGAATATCAACGTGATAAATTATTTCCGATAGGTGTCGTTCCATATGCAGTAATTATAAAAAATAATAAAGATCTAATTTATGAAGCTAGTAATTCTTGGGATTTTCTTCTTGATGAGAAGTTGAAAGGAAAAATTATATTCCCTCAAAGTTCGAGAATATTAATTTCAATTTCAAAAAAAATTAGTGTAAAAAATTCACTTAGTAAACTGAAAGAACAAGCAATGTTGTTTGAGGATAAAAATTCAATAAATTGGTTAATTAATTCTCATGCATCTGTTGCGATTATTCCCTTTTCACTATGCGAAAAATATCTTAGGGTTGATTCAAGACTTTCGATTGTTTTCCCAAACAAAGGTGTTCCTTTAATGTGGAATTTTCTTCTAACAAAATCAAAAATCAAGAATAATGTATTAAACGATTGGATTAAGTCTTTAGAAAAAAGGGCTACTATCGATAAGTTAGCTAATCAAGGTTGGTATTTACCTTTTAAAAATCAATACTCTCAGGATAAATACAATACCAAATTTGAAAAAAATAATTATGGTCCATCTAAAAATTGTTGGGAAAATAGTTGGTCTTTTTCACCTCTAAATAAAGAAGAGAAGTTAAGTTTAGAAAATTTGTGGAATAAATAATTAACCCCATAATCTTTTTTTAGGCTTTTCAATTAATAAGTTGTGAGTTTCTTTTAATAAAGCTGGTATATTTAATTTACTAGGACATTTTGGAATGCATTCATTGCAATCTAAGCAAAAAGAGGCGTCTTTTTCTTCCCACCAGTGGCCTGCCCTACCTATTAAATTATATCTTTCTTTAGCAAATTCTAACTGACCATACCCAATAGATATATTTCTCAAACGAAGTATTTCAGGGATAGGTATTTCACTTGGACATGGTAGGCAAGATCTGCATTGCTCACATTTTGAAGACTTTAACTCTTCATTTGCAAAATGTTCGATATTTTCTAATGCACTAATTTCAGAAGATGTAAGTTCTTGACTTGAGTTTATAAGCTTTTTTGCAATATTAAAATCTTCAAATTTTGTAGCTCCTAAAGATAGAGTTGTGATTCCTTTCGATAGTAAAAATCTATAAGCTAACTCCAAAGGATGGTATGGTGCAGATGCTTTTAATAAAGTTTCGCTTGGAGCATATAATCTTCCACCCTTATCAGCAGGGGATATTGCTAATACACCCATTTTCTTTTTTAAAGCTAGTTGGGCAAGGCTTATTTTTGATTGATCTAAAAAATGTAAATGAAGATTGCAAAAACTAAATACTTCACAGTTAATTGCATTTTCAATCAATTTATAATTGCCATGTGAACTGAATCCAACTTGATCAACCAAGCCTTTTTTAATTACCCATTTTAAAAACTTCCCCCCCTCTCCATTTAGAACCCAATCTAAATGCTCCTCTAAGTTTATTCCATGTATCGCAAGATTATTAATTTTTTTTAGCTTTAAATTTTTGAGTGAATTTTCGAAATTCTCTTTTAGATAATTAAAATCTCCTTTAGGTAATACTTTTGTAGTAATTATCCATTCTTTCCTAAATATATTTTCGGAAGTTTCTAATTCGTTTAATGACTCCCCGATCAGTTTCTCAGCGTTACCGTAAGCAGCAGCAGTTTCTAAATGATTAATGCCTGCATCATGAGCACTTTTTATAAGTTGATTCATTTTATTAAGATTTTCTGTCGCTCTCATTGTGCCTAAAGTAAACAAACTTACATCGCACGCTTTCCCAAATGATCTTTTCTTAGAATTAATTATCATCGTTATATGATTAATACCTACTTAATAACTTTTTAATTTATTTATAGTAGAAAATGTTTTAAAGTAAATCAAAGTTAATAATTGTTTTTCAAATAATCTTTATTTAAAGTTATGTTTACAGGAATAGTTCAGGCAATAGGAAAACTTAAAAAAGGAAAATCCCACTTAATTATTGAAATTCTGGATCAGCCTTTTGATATGCAAATAGGCGATAGTATTGCAGTTGATGGAATTTGTTTAACAGTAAAAGAGATTTTAAATAATCAATTTAAAGTAGATGTAAGTGAAGAAACTTTAAAAAAGACTACTTTAGGAGAAAAATCTAGTATTAATCAAATTGTTAATTTAGAACCGGCTCTTCGTCTCTCGGATCGTCTTGGAGGTCATATAGTTAGTGGGCATATTGATGGTTTGGGAAAAGTTGAAAATATAGAAAATCTTGAAAAATCTTGGCTTTTATCAATTAAGTGGCAAAATAAAAAGTTTTCCAAATATATTGTAGATAAGGGAAGCATATGCGTTAATGGCATAAGCCTTACAATTGCAAAATCCAGGAATGAAGGGGAAATTTTTACGATAGCAATTATTCCACATACTTGGAAAAACACTAATCTAAAAAATTTAGCAATTGGAGATAGTGTAAATCTTGAAGGAGATGCTTTAATTAAATATGTTGAAAAACTACTTAAATTTAAAGATAACATAGATTCTAAAAACTTTTCGCAAAAAATATCCCCAAATTGGCTTAAAGAGAATGGCTGGAATAAATAATATTCTTAATTTAATGGAGTAAGGGAGATGATTTTAGAATCTTTTTTTATATCAATTTTATATTCTTGACCTGGCTCTAACCCTAATTTCTTTGTATAGGTATGACCTATCAATAAGTTGCCATTTCCATGAACTTTTGTTTTAAAATCTGCTTGTCTCCCTCTTGAAGATCTGTTCCCAGCCCTGCCAGTTCCACTATTACTTAACTTGTAACCCTTCGCTTCAATAAGTGCTCTATAAAAACTTTTTCTTAAGACTCTTCCACTAGGACCTACATAGCCGCACCCCCTTGCTATTTCATCCTCAGATTTATTGCTGAGTAATTTAGATTTTTCGAGAAGTTCTTTTCCTATAAGCATTATATGAGCTTTTTCTTATTATATATTCTTACCAATAATGAGAATTGTGGCAATACAAGTTAATAAAAAATAGATTATTTGAAGAATAAATACTTTATTATAAAAGATACAAAATTATAAATAAAATAACCCAAATTCCATCTACGAAATGCCAATATAATTCAACAGCCTCTAATGGGAACATATTTTGATTAGTAATTCTTCCTTCCTTTGGTCTTGTTTGCCAAGAAATAATTAATATCATTAATGTCCCCAAAGTTACATGTAAACCATGAAAGCCAGTTAAGGCATAAAAAGTACTTGCAAATAAATTATCCGTTAGTCCGAATGGCAAATTGAAATATTCAAATAGTTGACATATTAAAAAAGTAATCCCTAGTAGAGCGGTTACCATTAACCATTTTTGAGTATCAGAATTTTTATTTTTAAGAAGAGCTCTTCCTGCTTTATGGAAAGTCGCGCTACTTACAAGCAATAAAATTGTATTTAAAGTAGGTATAGGAAGTTCTAATTCATAAATAGCTCCATCTGGTAAAGGATTAACTGCTTTATATGTGAGGTAGGCAGCAAAGAAGCCAGCAAAAGTCATCCCATCTGCGATTAAAAAAGTTATTAATCCAAACATCCTAAAGTCTTCATGATGTTCACTTGCCTCACTATCATTTTTTTTAATTTCTTTTGAACTGTCTAGGGTTGTCATGGTGTTTCTTGATTAATTCTCTTGAGATATTGGTTTTCCATAACCATAAGGTTCTTCAACTAAAGGTGCTTCGCCTTCCCAATTTTCAACAGGGGGGGGAGAGGATGTTAACCATTCAGGAGTTAAAGCATTCCAAGGATTATCCCCAGAATCCTCTCCATTTTTAATACTTAAGAATATATTTAATAAGAATGGGATAGTACTTATAGCCATTAAGAGAGCTCCAAGGCTACTAATCTGATTAACAAATTGAAATTGAGGATCGTATTCCGCAACTCTTCTAGGCATTCCATTAAGACCAAGCCAATGTTGAGGAGCGAAGCATAAGTTAAAGCCAATAAAAGTTATAGCAAAATGTAGTATCCCTAGTTTTTCGCTCATTAACTTACCGGTTACCTTTGGGAACCAATGATATATAGATGAGAAGATAATAAAAACAGTCCCTCCATAAACAATGTAATGGAAGTGAGCAACAACGAAATATGTATCATGTACATGAATATCAAAAGGTACCTGAGCAAGAGCCACTCCTGTAATACCTCCAAATACAAAATTTATAATAAATCCACATGAGAATAACATTGCACTATTGATAGATATTTTCCCACCCCATAAGGTTGCAACCCAATTAAAAAATTTAATTCCAGTCGGAACTGCTATAAATGCTGTCGCAATAGTAAAGAACAATCTCATCCAAGGAGGGGTACCACTTGTAAACATATGATGCGCCCAAACAACTAGACCAAGTACAACTATTCCCATTATTGAAAAAACCATTGTGGTATATCCAAAAAGTGGCTTTCTTGAATGCACTGGAAGAATTTCACTTACTAAGCCGAAAGCAGGAAGAACCATTATGTAAACAGCTGGATGAGAATAAAACCAAAATAAATGTTGATAAACAACTACGTTTCCACCTAACACTGGGTTAAAGAAACCGGTATGAGCAACAATATCAAAGCTAAGTAATATTAGTGTTCCAGCTAAAACTGGAGTTGACAAAACTACTAATAAACTTGTGCCTAGCATCGCCCAACAATACATAGGCAATTGCATCAGCTTTAACCCTGGTCGCCTTAATTTGATAATTGTTGCAATAAAATTTATCCCTCCAAATATAGAGCTGCCTCCGAGTAACAAAACACTCATTATCCAAATGATTTGTCCTGATTGAGGGGTGGTTATACTCAAAGGTGGGTAAGCCGTCCATCCTGCCTGTGCAGCACCTTCAACAAAATAACTTGCTACTAACATTAAACCAGAAGGAGGTATTAGCCAAAAAGCTACAGCATTAAGTCTTGGGAATGCCATATCTCTTGCTCCAACGTAAAAAGGAATTAAATAATTCCCAAATGCACCATTTACCACAGGCACAATCCATAAGAAAATCATTATTGTTCCATGTAATGTTAAAACTTGGTTATATACATCTCTAGGCATAAAATCAGACATTGGGCTTGCTAATTCAATTCTTATTGCGCTCGCTAAAGTTCCGCCAATTAAATAAAAAAGAAACCCGCATACGAGATATTGGATGCCAATTACCTTATGGTCAAGACTAAAACTAAAGTATCTAAGCCATCCTTTAGGTTGAAGACTATTGTTATTGGAATCCTGTGAATCAATTGAAATCGTCATAAGCTAACCTCGGTTTTTGTATTTTTGTTAAACCAATCTTTGTAATCAGATTCTTCTTCAACTATTATTGATGCTCTCATTCCACCGTGATAAGGACCACATAATTCCGCACATATTATTGGATATTTTCCAACTTTAGTGGGAGTGAAATTTAATATCGTAGGTTGGCCTGGAATAATATCTTGTTTTATTCTAAATTCTGGAACCCAAAAAGCGTGAATAACGTCTTTTGATTCCATTTTCATAGAAACTTTACGATCAACTGGAACATGAAGCTCCCCAGAAATAAAATCCCCTTTCGGATAATTAAATAAAAATGCAAATTGCATAGCTGATACTTCAACAGATAAATTATTGCCAGCAACTTCATTATTTGATGCCTGGCTGATTCCAGCCCATATTTTTTCTGTATTTGAGGTCATCATTTCATGGCTATGATTTAATTCTTGCATTCCCCCCATTCGATCGTAAATGTTGTAACTATATAAACCTATTATTAAAACAATAATAGAAGGAATAATTGTCCATACAATCTCGAGGCTTAAATTACCTTCTAAAGCTATCCCATCTCCGAATTGATCTTTCCTTTTCCTAAATTTAAATAAACTATATATAACAGCTATAGTCATTCCCATAA
>CABZLA010000014.1 GCA_902526435.1 uncultured Prochlorococcus sp.
AATTTTTAGACTTATGGAGAAAAACTGTAAAAGAAACTGTTTGGGAATACTGCGACAAACATAATCTCAGAAGACCTAATAGATGTACAACAGTTCAACCTGCTGGAACCAAAAGTCTTTTAACAGGGGCAGCTCCTGGATGGCATCCACCTAAAGCACAAAGGTTTTTAAGAAGGATAACTTTCAGAAAGAACGATCCTATCGCTTTAGCTTGTATGGATTATGGTTACTCTGTTGTTCCATCTCAATCTGATAAAGACGAAAAAGGATGCCTGCTTGATAATCCATTTGACCCAAGATGTACTGAATGGCTTGTAGAAATACCAACAGAGGTCAGTTGGGCAAATATAGAAGGAGCGGATCAAATAGATATAAATAACTTCTCTGCACTTGCACAATTCGATTTTTACATGCAAGTTCAAAAGTTTTATACAGAACATAATACCTCTGCAACAGTTGAATTCAGAGAAAGTGAAATTGAAGACTTAGCAAAAGCAATACATAGTGCAATAGAAAATAATGAGGGGTATATTTCTGCAGCATTATTAGCTCGATTCAGTGCAAATGCTACATTCCCCAGATTACCTTTTGAACCTATAAGTAAAGAGGAATATTTATCTTTACAGAAAAAAGTAACTGAACGAAAAGTCAATAACGATTTCTTTGATGCACTTAATAAATACGATGTTGGAGAGCTCTCTGAAGCAGGACCAGCTGGTTGTGATTCAGATAAATGTTTGCTTCCGCTAGCTAAGCCAGATAATTAAATATTAAATTATTTGTAGATAAAATAAACTAGTGTTTTTAAAAATTCATTTTATAGCTACATCTTTAGTAGGTATATAAATTTGACTATGACTTTAAGCTTAGATATTGGTAATTTATTTAATGATTCATCTACTCATGCTTTAGTTGATGAGCTCAGGAAAAGAAACACAGAAGAATCAATATTAGAGTTTGAAAAGAAATTTAACTCCACAAATGAAAAAAATCTACATATTTACATATGCAGATTTCTAAAAAACAGATCTATATCACGAGCTTTGGCATCTAAGTGGCTAATTACAATGATTAACGACAAAGAGTCAAAAATTAAATTTTTGAAAAATTAGATAATTAAGTTAAAGCAGAAAGCCTCCAAAGAGCTATCCCAAAAATTGAAACACCCATTATTAAAGTAAAAGCCAAGGCGTTAACCACTTGCACCTTCTCAGTCATGACATTCGCAAATGGAAGTAACTGTGCATATAATGGTTTTTCTTCAACTACAGCAGTTTTTTTACTAGGAGATTTTTTGTTACTTGAGAACATAAACAGCGTTATAATCATCTGAATTTTACATTTAAAAAGTAAATTAATTAAAAATAATTAGATTAATTGAACAAAATGTAACCTGCCTAAATCATTAAATTATTCTAAAAAAGTATTTATCCCACTTAAAAAATAATTTTTCTTCGATTTAGCATCATAAATGTCATTTAATGCCTTAACAAAAATTACCTATGTGTTAATATTATATTGTAGCAACTGCTACCAAAACGTTCAACTTGTAATAATGCAAGCTGCAAATCGACTCAAGCTATGGAACGGGGACTTGGGCGAAACCGGAGAGAAAAAGATGACACTTATCTACAGAGGACAAAAATACGTCCAAAATAAAGTGGCTGCAAAAAAACAGCATACAGAATTAACTTATAGAGGCAAAGCTTACACAAGTTAATTACTATACAAAAATAAAAAAGGCCACGTTACGTGGCCTTTTTTATGGCTCAAAATATCAGATGCTAAATTTATAACTTACCCTCATAAATTCTACAATAAGAATTTGTAGGATGCAAAATACATTCCTCATCCCAGTACTCATTAAAAGTATCTTTTGGTAATTGATAATTAAAATCGTGCATCCTACATATGTCATTCAGTGAATTATTGAGGATGGTAAAAGGTGTTGTAAGTTTCATAACCTTCCTTTGTAGCTAGTTACTCTTTAAAACGAGTCCACCTATGAAGTCAAGCGAAGAAATACTCAATTGTACTTTCAAACAATGATATAAGATGATTAAATATTAAACCTTAAGAGGAAAATCATGACAGAGGAAAAACCTCTATTTAAAACTCCTTATGATATTAAAGATGTAAGTGCTCTTTTTGCGATAGTAGCCTTTGTTTTAATTATTGCTGCCATAGTTGGTAATAATTTATTTGGGATATTTCAACAAAATGTTAATTTTGGCTAATTCATTTTGATAATAAATTAACTAATATCTTCTTCATTGAAAAAACAAGAACCTGTTCTTTAGTTCCCTCATGAAGATTAATATCGAGTAATACCCTCTATTTTCCTTTTTTTTAATTGTATAGATTTATTAATAGAACTAAGTCATATCAATCCATCTAGTATTTTTGCTTATTGATCCCAATAAATTCTTCCAATAATATGAACGAAATTTATAAAAGATTTATTTTATGAGTATTCAAAGAAATCAAAATCATAAGAGACAATCAAAAAGTAATTCAGAATGGCTAGATGAAATGATAAACATTATAGACAGAATGAAAAACAAACTTTAGAACGTAATCTTAATGGGATTTCCACATTGCCCTATTTGTGTGGCTTTAGCATTTTTCACCTTTTGTGTTGTGGTCACTCGCAGCTACATGTTGTTTTTTCTTTATAACGACTCTTTAAAAAGAAGATCTCCTTTTTTGCTTATTCCAAAATACAACCTTATTCCTTTAAAGCGATCTGCCAGTGTGGATAATCAATCTTTGATTTCTCTCTAATTAATTGCAATTTTCTAGAATTTATTTTGACTACTATTCCGTCAGTTGGATATTCAGTAAATAATTTTTTATCTAACCATTGTTTCCTAAAGACTTGGACTTGGCTTGTGTAATTACAGCTTTTAATGTCTGGGGCGTTGAAGCCAAGTTTTTTAAGATATTGAATGGTTTCGTATTGATTAAGCTTTCCATTAATAATTTGGAAACCGCAAAAGCTGATACCTTCTGGAGACCCTGCTGCAGCTCGGACGAAGCCTGATGCAATTCTTTGGGAAAAGTTGGGAGATCTATTTGGAGTGAAAAGTTCGCCTCTAATTTGCAAAATTCCTGAAACAGGAAGTTTGAGGGGTATGTCTTGAATTTCAGCAATTTTGTTTGTGACATCTATACCTTTTCTAGAAATGGACTTTTCTAAAGTGCCATCTCTGTATTGTAAAGCAATAGCAATGCCATCAATCTTAGGTTCTATTAACAATCGAGTATCAGGTAGCAATCCTTCTAAAAATTCATCAATAGAATTCTTTTTTAATGAAGGTAATGGGAGAGATTTTTTATTAGTAAAGTAATCACAATCAGGATCTATTCTTAAAAGATTTTTTTCTAACTGATCAAATTGTTTATCTGTAATTAAGGAATTGCCTATTCTGTAATTGTGGTCGTACCATTCAAGTCTCTCTTCTAGATATGTTGTCATACTTTAGATCCTTTAAAGTCAAATATTTCTTGAGAATAATAATGATATCAAGCTAAATCAATAGATTTCATATAAAATTATAAAAGTGTTTAAGAAAAGGTTTCTAAAAATTAAACCATCTTTTGATATACTTTAAAAGTTAAAATTTAATATTTTCCACCTGGAGAGGTGGTCGAGTGGTTTAAGGCTCTAGTCTTGAAAACTAGCGTACCGGCAACGGTACCGTGGGTTCGAATCCCACCCTCTCCGCCATAATTTATAGACAAGCAAATTTAACTTGTGTTTTTGGGAAACCAAAAGCACTTTTTTATTGGAAATATAGGATTTTTTATTAGTCATATGTTTTTGAAGAGTTTTCGAGTAATTCATTCAATTCTAAAAGTTCTTCTTTGGTAAATTCGCGATATTCTCCTATTGATACGTCTAACTTAATATTCATAATTCTTACGCGCTTTAATGATTTTACTCTGAATCCTAAGGACTCACACATTCTCCTAATCTGACGGTTAAGTCCTTGAGTGAGTATGATTCTGAATTTTTTTGGCCCCAATTGTTTTACGAAACAATTCTTAGTAACGGTATCTAATATTTCAACACCATTACTCATGCTTTGAATAAAGTCTCTATTAATCGGCCGATTAACGCTTACAATGTATTCTTTTTCATGATTATTTCTTGCTCTGAGTATTTTATTTACGATATCTCCATCGTTAGTTAAGAAAATTAATCCCTCACTGGGCTTATCCAATCTTCCAATTGGAAAAATTCTTTTAGGATATTTAATAAAATCTATTATATTTTCGGATTCTAATCTTCTATCGGTTGTGCAAACAATTCCAACAGGTTTATTAAAGACTAAGTATATTTTTTCATGTTTCATTGATTTTTCTATTCTTTGACCTTCAACTTCTACTTGATCTCCTTCCTCTACCTTGGTACCCATTTCTGGAATTTCACCATTAATAGTTACTTTCCCTTCTTCAATTAGACTATCTGCTACTCTTCTAGAGCAGTAGCCGGCTTCACTTAAATATTTATTTATTCTAGTTGTCATTTTGTCAAAGTTACCTTTTAATTATTTGAAATTTAGTTATTCTCTCGATAAAAAATTATTGACTTTATTTTAACCAATTGATTTAGAAAGCATAGTTAAACTGAAACTTTGAAGGGATCCTGTTGTGACTTTTGCTATTGATCTACTACTGACTGTTTAAATTCTAGTTTTCTTTCGAGTCTGTGGATGACTCACCAAGTTGCGGATTTATATTTAGATAATAGAACTACTTATTGTTTGATCTATAGGTTTTATTTATTAACTCTTAGCGCGCTTGCTTCATTAATCTGAATATTAATAAATCATTTTTCATAAAAGATGTCTACACATATACCAAAAATGTTCTATGTTGATAGTGGTCGTTCTGAACCTATCAGTTTCTATTTTTCTTAATAATGACCTTTGCATTAAGACTTTTATTGATGGATGCTTCATTGAATATACAGGTTTGAATCCTGCTTTTTTTGCTTCGCTATGAAGATCTCTCTTTTGATAGGAATCCATTCCACAGAATAATATAGAGGGTTTATTATCTAATCCTTCTTCTGATTTCAGCATTCTATATTTTAAAACTTTTGCAATCTTTTCTAATTCCCACATTATTATTTATTCAAAAAAATAATCAATCATTACTTATAGTATTTAATGACACCAAATACGCCAACAAAAAGGATAACAATTGCAACACCATAAAATACGAAAGGAATAATCGGATATTTATATAAAGTATTTCTTACTTTCTGCTTGACCTTATCTTTATTAAATTCGGGTAAAACAAATTCTTTTTCTCTAGGAGGTAAACCCAAATCTTTCCTTCTTTTAGCTTCTCCCATATTAAAAACAAGATTATTCAAATAGTAATCCAATACAGATCTTATTTGGTTTTAAATACACTGTTTATTTTTGTTATTGTTAAAGTTAATTTTTAGCAATAGCTATGGAAAAAGGATTTTCAACAAAAACACAAAGTACCAATAAAACAAAAAAAATAATTACTTCAAAAGAACCCAAAGGTAGACTCATCTCATGGTCTCCTTGGCCACCAGCAAATTTCCAAACTCGCTATCCTGCTTTTCCCTTGGTTCTCACATTATTAATTGTCTTGGTTGGGCAATGGTATATTTCTTTTTTGAGATAATTTAAACCTTCATTTTAAATTTAAATTTAAATTAAGTTGAGGATATTTAAATAAATTTGTTTTTCTTTCTCTTATTTTCTGCACATTTGCAAGCAGTAATTGTTCCAATAATTTTTGGAATTAAATCAATTAATAAATTTAAAAATATAAAAAACCATATCCTTATTCCCTTTGGTTTTATTTTTTTAGGTTTGGCCTCAATGTTTGAGATGATTGATCATACAAAAACAAATTGGATTTATATAGATCATTCTTCCCTCTTTAATTGGTTTTTTTATACTTTTCTTGCATTAGGCTTAACAAGTTTTACAATATCAGTTATTAAGAATAAATTTGCTATAGGAACAAATATCTTCCTATGTTTTTGCTCAATAGTTTCCTATTTATTAATTGATAAAACGATCGCTCTCTCATTACAAGTAATTATTAGTATATTTTTGATTATAAATTGGCAACGAATGTTTAAAGATTGGATCTTCATTGCTTACCCAATATTTGGCATTGTTTTTACAACTTTCTTTGGAACAAATCTATCAATAACTGGAAACCAAATTTGGCATGTTTTTATTGGCCCATCAGGGACCATTAGTGTAATAACTTTTTATTTAGTATTAAAAAGGTCAAAAAATAAATTATCTAAGATTTTGAAATGAACAGAATTATCATTATCTCTTTTTTAATTTTGCTAACTTTCATTGTTTCGCCAAATAAAACGCTAGCTGAAACGCCTCTTGATGTTTATATGAATGATTTTTACTCTAAATCAAATGAAGCCAGCAAAATTCTCAAAGAAATAGAAACTACTCTCAAAGAGGGCTCTAGAAAAAATGTATGTTCAAGACAGAGAGAAGCTGCAAGGTTAGGATTATTAGCTAATAAATCCTTAATTAAAGCATTTGAAGTAGGAGGAACAGAACCACCGATGGAAGCAATAAAATTTAGTCAAAAAAGATGGCAATCTATTTTTAATGAATGTTAAAAATACGCAAATAAACAAAAACTTATGAAGTTCTTCAAATTTGCATTCTTACAGATTTGCTAATTAAAGGTATTTCAGGTTCAACACCGTTAATACACTGGAAGATAGAAAAAATAAAAATAGATAGTGTAAATATAAATACTACTGAACCAAATTCAACTAAAGGCAAAATACGTAAAAGATAACTAATTATGATCAAGGCAATATCAAGGAGTAACGCTTGGCAAGCGTTATATCTTATGAAATAAGGGACATTTGGATTTCTTACAACTCCTGCAAACAATATTATAAAAAATAATAAACCCCCAAAAGGTAAGGATCTTTCAATTATGGTAACAGGGAATGTGAGCAATAAAAGTACTTTTAAAACAGAAAATTTATATAATAAATAGTATCCAAAAGGCAATGAAGCCTTTAAAGGCAAAGTATAAAAAATAATTGAAGTTGCTCGTTGAATTATTTGATTCAATTAAAACCTACTATTTAATATTTAATTTAACGTATTTTCATAAAAACCAACTTTACTAAATATTATTGTATGTAAACAATTAAACTTTAAATGAGAATCTTACACACCATGCTGAGAGTTGGTGATTTAGATAAGTCTATTGATTTTTATGTAAATAGATTAGGGATGAATCTTATAAGAAGGAAAGATTATCCTCATGGAGAATTTACTTTAGCTTTTGTTGGCTATGGTTCTGAGAAAGATAATGCATTAATTGAGTTAACTCATAATTGGAGCAAGAAATCAGAAGACTATGAGCTTGGAAATAAGTATGGACATATCGCTATTGGTGTAAAAAATATATATGACATTTGCCAGGGATTAGAAGATAACGGCTGTAATGTTACGACTAAACCAAAAACGATGAAAAACAGCACAACTGTTCTAGCATTTGTTGAAGATCCTGATGGATATAAGATTGAACTTATTGAAAGAGATTAGTTATGGCAATTTCTGAATTTAATGAAGATACACAGGATCAAATATGTGATCTTCTTGAAAATTTGCAGCAAATAGAGAAACTTAAAAATAAAGATATGCGTATTTTGTTAGATAAAATAGTTAGACAGTATGGAGGAAAAGTAGTAAATAAATAGGTTGGTTTCTAATTATTTTGCTATAAATTAATTGAGGCCAAACCTCAATGAGTTGAATATATGTTCAACTCCAAGACATAGATTGATTACGTATAGTAGTGTATTCAATTTAATAACCCTTCTGGTAGTGGGAATTTCTGGAAGGGTTTCTTGTTTTTACTTTGTCGTGTCAATACAAAATTTAAGTATTAATGGATAAAGCTATAACTTGGCTAATTAGAGGGGCTGTTCTCATTTTTATTGGGGGATGCCTTCTTATATATTTAAACTTAGAGAAAAAACCATCCTCAATTTTTTCAAAACCTACTATTGAGGATTTGAAATATAAAAAATTAGATAAGAAACGTGCAAATGCGGAATTTGCTGCAAAAAGGGATTCTATAGACTATGACAAATTTGGAAGTACAATTTTTTGTAATTCCTCAATGAATAGTTGGATTGAATCACTAAATTATTCCAAGCAAATGGATTTATATATTTTTGGGAAAGATGCAGATTTATCAGAATGGGATAATGCAATCAAAGATTACGAAAACGAAAGATCAAGATGTAAAGACTTTGATCCTTAAAGCTATTTTATTTGCATAGAACTGTGTATCGTCCCAAAGGTCGAAATTCTTAATCAGATTAGAAAAAAGTTATCGTTTTTTAAAAAATTTATCATGCTGATATAAATACTACAATCTAAATGTATTCTAAATAGAATCTATGGACAATTTTAATAGATTAAACTATTCTTAGATTACAGCTAATAATTTATGTCCAAGAATTGGTCTTACATTAGAGATGAATGGCTTAAGAGCACAACTATTGCGGAGGATGACGCAAAGTGGGCGTTAGAAGCTTTAATTAATACAGAAGAAGATTTATTTGAAATAGAGAGAAAATTTAAAAATAATCAAGATGTTTTAGGACAAGTTAGAAATTTAAAGAAAAAAGTTAAAGAAACTATATCCTCAAAAGAAATAAGCCTCGATGACATTGCTTTAAATACTTCTAATTCAAACAAGGTTCAAATTTCTGTTCCTTCAAATCTCAATTATCTTTTAAAAGTTTGGGCAGCTGCAGAAGGCCGCGATCTATCAAGTGTTGCATTTCAGTGTTTAGAAACTGGTCTTAGAGAAATGAAGAGCAAAGGTTCGATTCCATCGATAGCAATTAATCGATATGATTCCGCTTGTCAGAAAAGAATTGCCTTAGCAGAAGTGAATAATTTATTAGAAAAATATGAGATTTCTAAAAACGAACAAAAATAAAATGGTATTAAAAAAATTAAATAAAGAATATCGGAAATTTATTTCATCATCTTTAAATTTAATACCTCAAAAATCGAAATTTGGAATACTTTATACTCTTTATTCTGATAGGTTAAATTCAATAGAAGTAGGCTTTGCTGAAAATGATAAAATCCTGAAAAATAAGTTACTGGGTAGCGATTTGATTTTATTAGATAAAAAGAAAGGTAAAAAGCAAGACCTTAATTTATTAATAAAAACTTTAAATGAATTGGAAATAAGTTTTTCTAGTAAATTAAATTTTAGGTACTCAAATATTTTAATAAGACATTTATCTATATTAGGTTGGCCCGTGGGGCGATCTCTCTATAAACATAGAAGAATCAAAAAAGAACTTTCATTTGCTTAAATTTAAATATAATCACATTCCAAAGTATCCCTAGTTTCTCTATTAGTAAAAGGATTTGTTCCTGAGGCATCTTCACAAAATTCCCTAACAACATCCCTTGGTAAGTAGACATTTGTGAAATCTGCTCCTTGAATTTTTACATTTTCAAATTGAGTACTGTAAGCAAAAGAATCCTCTAAATTAGTATTTGTTAAATCAGTTCCATCCAACACTGCTGAGTCTAGAGTAACTTCTCTTAAATTAGAATTACTTAAATTAGTATCCTTTAATTTTGCTCCATATAAGCTTGCATTTTGAAGATCACAATCTGACAAATTTGCATCCTGTAAATCTGTCAAATAGAAAGTTGCACCTTGTAAATCAGATCCCGAAAAATCAGTTCCTAATAGTGATTGTTTGCCATAATCTAAGGCTGCGAAACAACTTAATGGAAAGATTAAAGTAACCGAGCAAATAATCAATATTATAAATCTCATTTAAATCTAAAAAATGTTTAAATAAATTCTAACTTCTTAAGTTGAAAACAAGAAATATATTTTTAACTGAATGCTATATTTGTTGATATGAAAAATATAAAAGTAGATTTTGGATATAAATCCTTTTGATGCAATCGTAGTAGGTTCAGGAGCAACAGGAGGAGTAGCTGCACTTACTTTGGCCGAACAGGGAATTAGAGTTTTAGTAATAGAAGCAGGACCTAAAATTAAAAGAAATGAGGCCAGTAGTAATGAGCCGAAAGATACCTTAAACAGATTATCGGGAATAATCTCAAAGAAACATGCTAATCAAAGTCAACATCCTGGATATTGGAAAAATAACCCTGATTTATATTCAAATGAATTAAATCATCCTTATAGCCAATCAAAAGAGAAGCCATTCCTTTGGACTCAAGGGAAGCAATATGGAGGTAGATCATTAACTTGGGGAGGTATTACCTTGAGATTCTCTCAAGATGATTTTCGCCCATCAAAAAAAGATGGGTATGGACCAGATTGGCCTATAACCTACGATGAATTATCACCTCATTATGATTTTATTGAGAAATTTTGTGGAATTTATGGACAAAAAGATAACATTGAAGAAGTTCCGAATGGGAAATATATTGGTGAAATACCTCTCACAATTAATGAAAGTATTTTTGGGAATCAAGTTAAATCAAAATTAAACTACCCATTTATTCAATCTAGAGGATTTGACCGTAATTCCTCAGTTAAAGAAGACCAATGGCCGAGATCTTCAAGTGTCGGGACCACCTTTAAAAAAGCATTAAGCACCGGAAATGTTCAAATACTTTCTAATCATCTCGTAGAATCATTCGAAACAGACAAAATAACTGAGCTAGCTACAAAAATAATCATTGTAAATCTAGAAAATGGGCAAAGAATATCATTGAATTGCGATTTAATTATCCTATGTGCATCCACAATATCAACACTCAGGATTCTACTTAACTCGGAAACCAAATCAAATTCTTCGGGTTTTAAAGATACCTCCGGTAAGTTAGGAAAATATTTGATGGATCATATTTCTATCTGCAGGTTTTTTTCAATACCTAATACAATTCAGACAAAAAACAGATCTAATTCTTATCCTGACCTCTCAGGCGCAGGGAGTTTTTTCATACCCTTCGGATCAAACTTACCTAAACCTGAAACTATTAACTTTTTAAGAGGTTATGGAATTTGGGGCGCAATTGATAGGCTTGGAATCCCTAAGTTTTTACAAAAGGAATTAAATTCATCTACAGGTTTTCTAATCGCACATGGTGAAGTCCTACCAAGAAAAGAAAATTCAGTCACTCTTTCTAAGAGAACAGATAGCTGGGGGATTCCAATCCCTCATATTGAATTCAAATGGAGTGAAAACGAATTAAATATGGCTAAACATATGGAAAGTACGATAAGTGATTCCATAAAAGCGGCAGATGGAAAAATCAGAAGAATGGATGAGCTCATAAATATCCCATATGTAGGATTATTTACAGAAAAATCTATTGCACTTTCAGGAAATCCACCACCACCGGGATATTACATTCATGAAGTAGGTGGAGCAGCTATGGGATTTAGTGAGGAAGAAAGTGTAGTCAATAAATCAAATCAGCTGTGGAGATGCAAAAATGTCCTTGTACTAGATGGTGCATGTTGGCCAACTTCTTCATGGCAAAGTCCCACCCTTACAATGATGGCCATAAGCAGAAGAGCTTGTTTAAATATTAAGAAGACTTAGAAGGTGTAAAAAGTTGATTTATATAAATCTCTGAAACGGAACTATCATTACATCCATTTTGGACAAGAAAAGTAGCTAAAGCAGAATTTATAAGTTTGTATTGATCCCAAGTAGGATTATGTAAAACAAAATCTTTCATAGTTTCATAAAGACTTTCTGAAAGCTCAGTTTCTAAAGAAACTTTTGATGGGAAAGAATTTTCAAATTTAACTTCAATGTTATTCTCTTGATTTATTTGATTCATAAATACAAACTTCGTATTCAAATATAATTGTCTATTTTTTTAAAAAAGTCAAAAATATATTTTTATCACTTCTTCGCCATTATCAAGTGAGACTCATGTTATAAGTTAGATTTAACAAAAACGGTTTTCCAAAGGGGTAAATTGAAAAAAGCTTTAAGAAAAGTCAATAATAATGTTGAAGTGCTGTTATTTTTGAGATAAGGCTTTATACCTAATTCCATGTGGATATGGACGTGGAAAACTTATTATTAACTGTGGAAAATATAGCCTAAAATGCATTTCTAAATATCTATTAGGAATACTTATATATGATTAGTCTATTGAGACCAAACTAAGAAAGAGACGGTTGATTCAGTCTTTTTCAACTGAATTTCTTAAGATTTGATCGTCACTAAGCAAGCGAAGCGTAACAGGGCCTAAGGGATGTTTTGAATTTGGGTAAACACTGTGATGATGATGATGATTGTTATCTTCATGTTTATGATAATTTTCATCATTATTTTTTTCTACTAAAAGAACTGGCTGATTATCAATATCAGTCAAGCGTTGGCCATTCGTTTCGCATGCCCCATTACATTCAGAATCACACAAATCACAACTAAGTCCTATGCCCTCAACATGATCATGATGACTTTCTTGTAATAATCCAACTTCTTTTTCAAAACCAAATAAGTTCGATCTATATTTGCAAAGGGAACAATTCATAAAATTGTTGCTCTCGTCATTAATAATTTCTTCAATCCTTTCTACAAATGTTTGAACAACATATTTATGAGATGAAAGATATTTTGCCTCATGGAATTTAACATGTGGATTATCAAGTGCTACTAAATCGCTTTGCCTTTTTATTCTTGTTACCAGTACACCTGAAAAAAGAAAGTAAGGAAAAATAATTATGTTTTTATAACCAAGTCTTACAACATTTCGCAACCCAGGTTCTACCAATGGAAATGTTACTCCAGAAAATACAGTTTCTCCCCAACCCAAACCAACACCTTCAACTACCATTCTTGTAATTTTCGATACGTTAGAATTCGCATCAGGATCAGAAGAGCCTCTTCCAACTAATACTAATAATGATTCTTCAGGAATTAAAGAATTATTTTTTTGGAATACTTCTTTAACTCTCTCGCAGGCTGCACTAATCATTAAATTATTAATTCCTAATTCTCTTCCATAAATTATTTCTATATCTGTTTTCTTCGCATAGTTCATAAGCAAACTTGGTATATCATTTTTCACATGACCAGCAGCAAAAAGCATAGCCGGTATAGCTATAACCTTTTTTATAGAACTATTTCTTAATTTATCCAAAGCATCAGTAAGAGATGGTTTTGCAAATTCCAAAAAACCAAACTCAACTAATATCGATGGATATTTATTTTGTATAAGCCTAGTTAATTCCTGAAATTCTGTAATAGCTAATTTATTTCTACTCCCATGACCACAAATGAGGATGCCAATTTGCTTATTTAAGTTCGAATCAAAAGTATCCAATTGTAAGCAATAACTAATAACATAATAATAAAGAAGAATATTTAGTAGTGAAAAAAAACAATAATTTACTTGAAGTCCCAAATATTAATTCCAATGATGCACAAGTTAAAAACCTAATTTACAAAATAAACGATGATTTATTTAATAGCCATTACAAATCATCCCCAAAATCAGAATATCTTTGTGTTTGCAGCGGGGGTACTACATCAAGCTGCGCTAGAAATGGTTTAATTACTCTTGATTTAAGAAAAGAATATAACCAAATTCATCTTGAGAAAGAAAAGAATCTAATAAAAATTGGCGGTGGGGTGATTATGAAGGATCTTATGAATTATTTAGAAAAACATAATAAAACATTCCCTACAGGCCTATCCAAACTCCCCGGAGCAGGTTACATATTAACAGGAGGAATTAGTCCGATGAGTCGAAGATATGGATTAGCAATTGATAATATTGAGTCTATAAAGGGATACTTAGGGAATGGAAACTTTATATCATTAGAACAAAAAAGTTTGGATTCCGACCAAAAACTATTGTGGGAAGGACTTAAAGGTGCTGCTCCTTTTCTCGCAATAATTACTGAAATTGGTCTTAAAACATTCCAATCTCACCCTATTCAAATTATTGAAGGATTTGTAGATGATAATGAACTCTCAAAGATTATTAATTTAGCTGAGGGATTCCCAGAGAATTTAAGCCTACAATGGATTTACGGCGAAGAAATATATATTTATATCTTCGCGGAGATAAAAAATGATTTAGATAACAAAATTACCAAAAACTATTTAAAAAAACTTAAAAAATTTAATTCTCTCAAAATAAAAAGTTATGAGAACTATAATCAGATAAACTTTTTTCCAAAAGAATTAGATCTATTTGAATTAAATAAGAATAACCATTCAGAAGTAATAAGCCTTCTTGGAGAAGATTTAAAAGATAATGTTCAAATTTTTGTTAAATGTATGAACGAAATAATTAGGGAGAAACCAAATAAATCTTGTTATGTTGCCTCACAACAGCTTGGAGGAAAGACAAAAGAATTAGACCATAACTCAAGTTTCTTTATTCATCGGGCAAGCACTTGGAAACCTTGGATCTATGCCTCATGGAAAAAAGGTGATCTTAAAGAAAAGGAAATTGTTTTGAATTGGATGAATGAATCGTGGAAGAAACTAAAAATATTTTTTCCAAAAATACATCTAGCTCAGATTCATAATCATTTAAATTCTCATGAAGAAGAAGTCTATTTATCTTTTGGAGAAAGACTTAGTGAATTAAAAACTTTAAAGAATATTTATGATCCAAAAAGTATTTTGCCTCCTCTATAAGGTAACTTTTTAAGTATAAGAAGAAATTAAAATGTCAAATTTCACCAAATATTTATCTAAAAATTGGTTAGATGATCCAAAATCTAATATTCTTTCGGGATTAGTAGTAGCTTTTGCAATGATTCCTGAAGCAATTGCTTTTTCAGGAATTGCTGGGGTTGATCCTAAAGTTGGACTTTATGGCGCATTCTGCTTATCTATAACAATTGCGATTCTTGGTGGCAGAAGGGGTATGATTACTTCCGCGACAGGATCAACAGCTCTTTTAATGACTGGGGTTGTTGCTATTGGAGAAGCTCAGGCCCCTGGAACAAATCTTGGTCTTTCCTATTTAATAGCAGCAGGATTATTAACAGGTGTTTTTCAAATACTCTGGGGATATCTAAGACTGGCTTATCAAATGAGGTTTGTACCTACAGGTGTATTAAGCGGATTTGTAAATGCTCTCGCTTTATTAATATTTCAAGCTCAATTCCTTCAACTAGGAATTGGCATTAATGAAGGGAAACTATTAGAAAATGAACTTTCAAAATATCCGACATATAGTCAAATACCTACCGTTTGGATTCTTGTAATTTTAGGATTAATTGTTATTTACGGATTTCCCAAAATAACAAAAGTAATTCCTTCTCAGTTAGTGGCAATTGTTTTAATTACATTAATAAGTGTATTTTTTAAATTAGAAATCCCTACTGTTAGTGATTTAGGGACATTACCGAATGGATTTCCTAGTCTCTCCTTACCATTTGGTGAATTAGCTAATGGGAAAGTACCATTCAACCTTTCAACTTTAGGTGTAATTTTGCCAACATCCCTAGCAATATCGCTAGTTGGTTTAATGGAAACATTCTTAACTCAAGATATATTAGATGATGCCACAGATACGAGTTCCAACAAAAACAAAGAAGCAAGGGGACAAGGTGTAGCTAATATAATATCCTCTTTATTTGGAGGCATGGCAGGTTGTGCGCTAGTAGGGCAATCAGTTATGAATAATGAGAATGGAGGGAAGTCTAGGTTATCAACTTTAATTTCAGGATTATCATTATTATTGATGATCATCCTTTTAAAATCTTGGATAGGGGCCATACCCATGGCCGCTTTAGTAGCAATAATGATCACAATTGCAGTAAGTACTGCTGATTTAACTGGTTTGAAGAATATTAGAAAGATACCAAAAAGTGATACTGCAGTAATGCTTATGACTTTTGCAGTTACGATGCTTACAAAACCACATAATCTTGCCCTAGGTGTTATCGCAGGAGTTGGTTTAGCTGCAATACTTTTTAGCAGGAAAGTTGCAAAAGTAATAACGGTTTCAAGAGTTAAAGGTAAAAACCAAATAACTTACAAAGTTGAAGGTCAATTATTTTTTGTCAGTAAAATATATTTTCTACAAGGATTCGATATTCATGAGCATCCAAAAGATATTTTAATTGACATGTCTCTAGCTCATATTTGGGATCAGAGCGGGGTTGTTGCTTTAGATCAAATTATTAGAAAATTCAAAAATAGCGGTTCAAAAGTTGAAATTATTGGTTTAAATAAAGAAAGCTTGAACTTATTTGAAAGACTAGGAGGTCTTGAAACCTCTCACTAATTAAATTCAACTGAGACTAACTTGCTGATAACAAAACCATAGCCATTGCTGAAAAAGGAGATTCCGATGAGATCTCCAAGATGTATTTGAAGAATTAATATCAAAATTCTCAGGAGGAGGTACATCTCCCTTTTCTTTATCTCTGTTAATTTCGCTAATTATTCTATGCACTGTATATTCAGGATGACCTAAGTGCATGAGTTGTTTTTGATCTTTGGTTTCAAATATTGTATAACCAACATCCTTGCCATATGCAAGCAAATTTAATTTCCCTTCTTTTTGAGCTTTTTCCATTTCAAGATCAGGTAAGCCTGCAAATCTACTTTGAGGACAAATAAACTCATCATCTTGCGTACCCATTAAAGGATGACCAGGGGCTAGACTCTTTAATGGAAATACCCCGAATAATTTCTTATCAAATACTGTTTTATTAACACCTGCCAAATAAGCAAGTGCGAATCCTGCCCAGCACAACCCAAGGGTGCTTGCACATGAATTTCTTGCTTCATTAGTAATATTTACGAATTCATCCCAATATTTAACTTCTTCAAAAGCCAAATGTTCAACAGGTGCTCCAGTAATAATTACTCCATCTAATGGTTCTGGATCATTTGCCTCCTCCCATGTTGTATAAAGATTATTTAAATGGTTAAGATCCCATGTTTTATATGAATGAGTTTTTAACTTTATCCAAACAGGCTCAATTTGAAGAGGTGATAAACCAAGAGGATGTAATAAATTAAATTCATATTGCTTACCAAGAGGCATGATATTTAAAATACCAATCCTTAATGGTCGTATATCCTGTCTTTCAGCCAAATCCGGTTCAATCCAAGAAATATGATTTTTCTCAACGTCACTAATCTTGTGATAATTGCTAGGTATTATTAAAGCCAAAGAATCTCCATTAATTAAGTAATTTTTGAAAGTGCCTGCTCAAAATCTGCTTTTATATCATCAATATGCTCTATCCCAACAGATACTCTTACCATTGTTGGAGTAACACCTGCTGATAATTGTTCTTCCTCTGATAATTGCTGGTGTGTTGTTGAAGCAGGATGAATAACTAAAGTTTTGGAGTCTCCCACATTAGCAAGATGACTAGCCAATTCTAATGAATCAATAAATTTAACCGCATTTTCATATCCCCCATTTAAAGAGAACATAAGCATACATCCCATACCTCTCCCTGTAGTATATTTTTTAGCTCTTGAGTAATAAGGATCAGATTCCAAACCAGGAAAATTAACACTTTTAACTTGAGAATTTGAATCTAACCATTTTGCTAACTCAAGAGCGTTAGAAGTCTGTCTTTCTATTCTTAAACTTAAGGTTTCTAAACCCTGTAATAATAGGAAAGAATTAAAAGGACTTTGAGCTGGGCCCCAATCTCTTAGACACTCCAGCCTTGCTCTTAAGGCAAAGGCTATATTCCTATTATCAGGGACACCTAAAGATTTACATATATCACTCCCAAATCCAAACGCATCCCAATGTACTAAGCCGTGATAAGCAGCACTTGGTTCACTCATAAGAGGGAATTTTCCGTTTCCCCAATCAAAAGTTCCTGCATCAACAATTACTCCACCAATACTAGTTCCATGTCCTCCTATCCATTTAGTTGCGCTTTCTACAACAATATCCGCACCAAAATCAATTGGTTTAATTAGAGCTCCTCCGGCCCCAAGAGTATTGTCAACAATTAAAGGAATACCATTTTCCTTAGCTAAATTAGAAAGCCCATCAAAATCGGGGATGTTGAATCTAGGATTTCCCATTGACTCAACGTAGATTGCTTTAGTTTTATCATCTATTTTTTCTTTAAAACTATCAACACTATCTCCTTCAGCAAATTTAACTTCTATTCCTAGCCGCGGAAATTGAACTTTAAATTGATTATAAGTTCCTCCATATAAAAAGGATGTAGAGACAAAATTATCTCCTGCTTTCATGCAATTTACTATTGCAATGAATTGAGCAGCTTGACCTGACGAAGTTGCTAATGCAGCCATACCCCCTTCTAAAGCTGCCATTCTCTTTTCGAAGACATCAGTAGTAGGGTTCATCAGTCTTGTATAGATATTTCCAAATTCTTTTAATCCAAAAAGATTTGCTCCATGCTCAGCGTTATCAAAAACATAAGAACTTGTCTGATAAATAGGTACAGCTCTAGAGTTAGTAGTTGGATCAGGCTCCTGGCCTGCATGTAACTGAAGAGTCTCGAACTTTTGGTTACTCAAAATTTTTAAATAATTCCTATTATCTATTTAACTTAAAAACTTCCTAAAAATAAATATAAAGAAGATAAATCTTTATAAATCCTCTTTTAATGATGGATAATTTCCCCTCATAAATGATTTTAAATCTTCATTTATTTCAGATCTCAAATCTTCTACATTATTACTTTCAACAATAGGGAAAGTTTTGTTTGCTTCAGGATCTTTTTCAATAATAGATTTCCAGCTTTTACTCACATCTTTCTCAGATTTATTAAATATATTAATGAAATCAAAAAGCTCTTTATTATTTTTAGCATCGTATTCTTTAAAAGCTTTTTCAATAATTTTTTTTCTATTCACAAACAAATTTTTAGCCTTCAAAGTATCTGGTAATCCCATTACTGGTTGTAGCTCTTTAAGAAGTTTCAACTCCTCTTCAATCAAAAGAGTCCAAACACTAACTTGTTTTTTGGGCACGTTAGATTCACTAAAAATTTTAATTTCTTCAAGATAGAAATTTAACCATAAATAATAAGATTTCTCTTCAATAGATTTTTTAACAGATGCTTTTTTATTTTGAATTTTAGGAAGTAACTTCTCTGCTTTTTTCAAAAATTGTCTGTCTTCTCTTTCTAGATTTATCAATCCCCATCTTTGACTATAGTCCCATAAATCCTCATACCTTGTTAAATCTTCTTGGTTCCAACCAAGAGCTTTTAGTTCAGGAGAGCGATGCGATAATTCTTTATTCAAAAAAACAACCTACTTTAACTTAATAAGTGTAACTCTGAAATTAGGATAAGTAAATAATAGAAAAGAGCAACTAAATTGATTTAGATAAATTTAGTAAGTATTGTACTAATTAGAAAAGTATTTATTTATTATATTTATTGCTTTAATGTAATTTGGATTTTTTTTAAAAGATAATTTTTCATATAATTTTTTTTCATAATTAATCTTATTATTATTTGAAATTAATTTCTCATAAAATAATTTTTTATTATCAAAAATGTCCATTCCTTGAAGTTTATAGTTTAGTTCTAAACATAAATTAGGCTTTACAGATTCCTGACAAAAATTAGTTATTGCATCTGAATTAATTAATACTTCATAAATATCTTTTTTTTCTTCAGCTTTTGCATTAAAGCATAAATAAATTAGATTAATCATCGAGCAATTATTATTTTTAATATTAAATTCCTTGTAAATTTTGGGCCAATATATTAGTGATTTCAAGCCCTCAAGGCCTCCTTGACCTAAGCTAAATTTTTCACACCAATTAATAAATTCACCGACATCATTAGGACATCTCTTAAGTCTTAAAAGCATATCTGATAAAACTTGTCCTGCCTGAAAATTCCTTGTTGGATTTCCCTCTATTGGCAGCGACATGCTCCCTAAAACATCAGCTTTAACAGCATTTAGTTGAGAAAAAGTATAATCAGCTGATTCAACATATTTGTTCCCAAGATTTTCTTTAGCTATAATAATATCTTCACCATATCCAAGTTCTTTTAATGAAAAATTTACGTTTTGAAATTTATTTTCTTTTCTAACTTTTAAAGAAACCGTAGCTGCTTGATCCAAGCACTGAGTTAATAAAACAGTATTGATTGAGGGCAACATTCCAGGCTTTTCTGAATGAAAGTTAGTGACGAACCCTGCGAATATTGAAGAAATATTTTTTATGGACTTAATATACTGGCATTCAATATTATGAACTCCAGGGGATACTTGAATATTTGGAGACAATTGATTTAAAATTCTTGCACCAATTAAAGCTGTTAATGAGTCAGGATGACAAAAATTAGCGGTAAAACTATCTTTAGGGTTTCGTAATGCACCATGACGATGAAAGCCTGTAAAGAAAGCTAAATCAGGATATTGATCACATAAAATATATGGTTTTTCATCTTTATCATCAAAACAAAAAGAGCCCACAAGACATGCAAGAACTACATTTTCACGATTTAAAGATTTTCTTAATTCTATAGCATAACGAATATCATTTTGTATGTGGTTACTATTTGAAGCGAGAATAACGATCTTACATTTTAAAAGAAGATCTTCGAGTGTATTGGTCTTACTTTTGCCCTCAAAAAAGTAATTTCCCATACCTTCTACTTTTTCTATTATTTTGTGTTCCATATTGGATAGAACATCTTTAGAAAAAGCACCTAATAAATCTCTTCCAGGTCTTGGAGCTAAAAGAATATTATTTGACTCAGAATGCATTGCACAGTTATATGCTAATGATGCTGGATATAATCCAACACTATAGAATCCCACTTTGCAGCTTTCAATGTCTTCTAACAATGAATAAAAAGATTCTTTGTTATTTAACTGCCTAAAAAAACTATTATTCATTTTGTTCTTTTTATCCATAAATCATCTTAAGATTTTCAATAAATAGCATTTTCATACATTAAACCAATTTATTTCAATCGCAAATCGTTTTAATATAAATATTGAATTTTATATTTCTAAGCTCAAGCTTTATTATGATTTCAAAAGAGAGCAAATTTTGATAATAACAAATGAAAAACATTAACTTAGATTTTGAAAAAATGATAATAAATTCTAAAAATATCTTATTTATTCAAGATATAGATGGGGTATGTATTCCATTGGTAAAAGACCCAATGACTAGAAAACTGGAATCAAAATTCATATTTGCCGTTAAAAATTTAGAAAAGGAATTTTATGTTTTAACTTGCGGAGAACATGAAGGTCCAAGAGGGGTTAACAGAATAGTTGAAAGGAGCTTAAGAAGTATTGATCAGCCAAAAGAAAAAGGTCTTTATTTAAGAGGTTTAGCTGCATGTGGAGTTGAATATCAAGATAGTAATGGGAATATTAGTTTTGAGGGAGTATCGAAAGAAGAGGTAGATTTCTTAGCCAAAGTTCCTGACTTAATGAGGCCAAGTTTTGAAAAAATAGTAAAGAAAAATTTTCCTAATATCAATCAAGAAGAAATAAATTCTCATGCTTCAAAATCGATATGTAAAACAAGGTTCTCTCCAACAATAAATTTCAATAGCCTTTTCGATTTAATAAAAGATGATTGTGAAAAAAGAAAAAAAATTCAAAAAAGTTTTGAAGATATGATGAATGAAATTATTTATAAAGCCAAAGCTCAAGGCCTTAAAAACTCTTTTTTTCTACACATATCACCAAACCTAGGGAGCAAAGATGGAAATGAAATAATAAAACTTTCTAGTAAAAATGATATTGGGTCAACCGATATACAGTTACTTCTTAGAGGAGCAGTAAAAGACTCCGGGGTACTCTTTTTATTAAATAAATTTATTTATGATAATACTGGAAAAGCTCCATTTGGTAGAAACTTTAATTTTAGAGACTCTCCTAAATCGATAATAGAAAAAGTAAATTTCTGCAAAAAATATATTAAATCAGAAGATATGCCAACAATTATTGGGATTGGCGACACAGTTACATCACAGAAAAATACCAATAATAGTTATTCAAGAGGAGGAAGTGATAGATCATTTTTAGAATTTATACAATTACTAGGAAAAGAATTTGATAGTAATAATAAAATAATTTTCGTTGACAGCAGTTCAGGCGAAGTTTATAGACCTTCAACAAAAATATCTGGTTTAAAAGGAATAAGTGATGAGGCAGACAACTTAAATTTTGATATGATTTTTCAGAATGGTCCCAAAGAATATTTAAACTGGTTTGTTGCATTTGCAAAAAAAAGATCAAAATTAAAAACCTAATTCATAATTATATTTTTTAGACTGAGAATAAAAAATCACAAAACATGATGGATAGTTTTCCTTTAATAAAGAAAGAATATATTGAAACACTCCAGATAAATATTGGCCTAAAATGTAATCAGGCTTGTAAACATTGCCATGTAAATTCGAGCCCATTACGTACCGAAAAGATGTCTAATGAAATAATTTCACTTATTCCAAAAGTAATAGAAAAATATAAAATTAAAACTTTAGATATTACCGGGGGTGCACCAGAAATGCATCCTGAATTTAGAAATTTAATTACTACTTTAAGTGATAAAAATATTGATATTATTGATAGATGTAATTTAACAATTTTCTTTGAAGATGGTTTTGAAGACTTACCCCAGTTTCTTGCTAAGAATAACGTAATAGTAACAGCATCACTCCCATGCTATGAAAAGGATAATGTAGAATTGCAAAGGGGTTATGGGGTCTTTGATAAAAGTATTAATGCCTTAAAAATACTTAATGATTTAGGATATGGGAAACAAAAAAATGGACTTCAATTAAATCTAGTTTATAATCCCGTAAATCCTATCCTTCCTCCATCACAAGAAATCTTAGAAGCAGATTATAAAAGGATACTTTTTGAAAAGTACAATATCTCATTTAATAATCTTTATACAATAACCAATATGCCAATTAATAGATACGCAGACTCTCTTAATAGAGAAAACAAACTTGATTCATATTACAAATTACTTAAAGATAATTTTAATAAAAATAATTTAGAAAATCTTATGTGTAAAAAAACGATAAGTGTTAATTGGCAAGGGCAAATCTACGATTGTGACTTTAATCAGCAAATAAATTTAAAAGGAAATAAAGGACCAAAGACACTTTCTGATTTAATGAGTAAATCATTTAAATTTGATTATGGAATAGCTGTTAAGGAACATTGCTTTGCTTGCACAGCAGGGGCGGGATCTAGCTGTGGAGGAACTTTAACATAGTTTCTGTTAAATACATTTAGGACATATAGCTCTAACATTTAAAGAAGACTCAATAAGTGTAAAACCATTAACTTTAGCGGCGACTTTTCCTGCCTTCAATACTTCATCACTTTCAAATTCTTCAGTTCTTCCACATCTAATACAAATCAAGTGATGATGATCTGCTGTTTCATTACTTAATAATTCATATCGATGACCGCCTTCACTAAGCTCTAATTCATGTAATAAACCCATCTCTACGAGAAGTCGCAAAGTCCTATATATTGTTGCGAGGGAAACTTTAGAACTAGCTTTAATTAATTTTTCATGAACCTCTTCCGCACTTAAATGATTACCTGCTCCAATATTCTCAAATAAATTTAAAACTTTAAGTCTTTGGGGAGTTAATCTCTTACCATCTTTATGTAAGCCATCTCCTAAAGGAGATGTAATAACTTTATATTGAGAAGAGAAGGACAATTAAAAAGAGATGCCTATTCTCAATAATAACTCTTGATGAGATTAAATCAACTTTTAACTAATAAATATTTACTAAAGTTCCTCAAAAAGATTACATTAAAAACATATTTATATTTAAGGTATATCTTTAAATATTTTAGAAAAGAAATTAATGACTCATTCTTCTAAAAGCGAATTACCAATCAAAAACGCTTTACTATTAGTAGATATTCAGGAAAAGATTATATCTCCAATTAATAACAAAGAAATAATAATCAAAAATATTCAAAAGCTATTAAGCGCTTACCAAATCCTTGATGAGAACATATTTGTTTCAGAACAAAACCCTCTAAAACTGGGCAAAACAATCCCAAAGTTATTACCCAAAGTAGGTTTTACTAATATTCAAAAAATGGATTTTAGCTTAGCTACTAGTAAAGTTCTTTTTGAGGAACTTCATGATAAAAAAATTAGTAATTTAATAATTTGCGGATTTGAAACACACATTTGTATTCAACAAAGTGTCCTAGAATTTTTAAAAAAGGGGTATGAAGTACTAATCATATCTGACGCAATGGGAAGCAGAAATAATTCAGATCACGAAATAGCACTACAAAGAATGCTTCATAAAGGAGCAATTATTACTACAACTGAATCAATAATTTTCGAAATTTGTAAAACCTCAGATAGAAAAGAATTTAAAGAAATTAGAAATATCATCAAAAATTAAAGATAATTAAGACTGGTTTATTTTTAGAGATAATTTAAAATTTAAGTATTGGTTTATTTAAGAATTTATTAAATATGAAATTATTTACGGAAAACTTGCTTCTGGCAATTTCTATATTCTTTATTGGAATAATATTATCAATAATAATATCTAAAATTTCCAAAATTATTTTTAAAAGGATTTCTAAAAGAACAAAAACAAATTTTGATGATTTTATCTTTGAAACATTTTCTGGAATTATAAGGCCAATAGGTTTTCTTCTCTCAGCCTATTTCGCGATTGATTATTTTTTCACTGATGAAATAACTTTTATATCTGTATTATTAAATATTCAAAAATTACTTATATTAATAATTATCATCAAAGCCCTAAATAAAGTATTAATAAGATCTCTAACAGAATCTACAGCAAAAATTGATGACTCATCAATTAGTTCAATGATCTCATCATTAACACCTTTAATTAAGGCTTTTACTTGGACTATAGGATCAATATTTTTCTTACAAAATATAGGAGTACAAATGACCGCAATTTGGGCATTGCTCAGCGCAGGTGGTATCGGTGCAGGTTTAGCATTAAAAGATCCAGTGCAAGAATTTTTTGAATACATTACAATTTTGCTTGATAAACCTTTTCAGAAAGGGGAATTTATAAAGTCAGATGGCGTATTAGGAATGGTAGAAAGAGTAGGGGTAAGATCTTCAAGAATAAGAAGTATTAATGGAGAAGTAATAGTTATGAGTAACAGTGCATTAACAAATGGGATCATTTCAAATTATGCTCAGATGAAGAAAAGGAGACTAGTTCATAAATTAGGAGTAGTTTATGAAACCTCTCCATCCCTGATGAAAATGATTCCAAAAATAATTAAAAAAATCATTGAAGAAACTAAAGATGCTTCTTTTGATAGATGTCACTTTACAAATTTTGGAGACTTCAGTCTTAATTTTGAACTAGTTTATTACATCCCAACCAATAATTATTTAGCTGCGATGGAAGCACAACAAAGCATCAACTTAAGAATTATTGAAGAATTTTCTTTAAATAAAATAGAATTTGCATTCCCAACTCAAACATTAAATATTGAGAGAAACGAATCCAAATGATCGGCATAATTCCTCACTAAAAATCCAAAGTCTTAAAGCAAGTTCTTCTTGACTAGCTTCCTTACTAACATCACTTTTAAGTAATTTATGTTTTTTATAAAAGACAAGCTTATTGCTTAAATGTAAGTAATTAATATTATTGAAATCAGTATCAAAAACGATATCAGAAAGCAACTTTCCCGCATTTTCTACATTTTCAGATATTCCTAAAATATTTTTTGCAATAATTGAAAGAATAATATATCCAAAGATGTTAAATTTAATACTATATCTGAAAAAGCCCAAATCCTCATTAGGAATCACTAGACCAGGAGCCCAAGAAATAACTGATATTTTACTAGATTTAATTTGTAATCTTTTTGAAAGTTCCTTAGCAAATAAAATATTACATAATTTACTATTTTTATAAGCCTTGTCAGAATTAAAATTTATATATTTTCCTGTAATTTCCTCTTTAAAATTTACTAAATTATTTAAACCTGCTTTCTCACCAACATTTCCTCCTGAACTCTTTGGATCATGAACATCCGATGATGTAATAATTATCCTAGATTCATTTTTATTATTTATTAGTTCTAAAAGAATATTAACTAAATAAAAGTGAGCGAGATGATTAACAGCGAAAGTTAGTTCAACACCCTGTTTTGAGACTTTAGGATAAAAAGCTCCAGTATATTGTAAGCCTGCATTTAAAATAACCACATCTAAAGAAATATTTTTTCTGATTAGAAAATCTCTAACTTTTTGAATATTTTCCAAATTAGATAAATCAATATTTTCAATAAGGTTTAAATATTTTTCTAGATATTCTTTATCAAAATACTTTATTAGTTTAAATAAAAGTTCTTCTTTTCTAGATAATGATCTTATTGGAATATATAAATTATTTTGGGACTTTAACAAGTTAATTGTGGTAAAAAAACCAATCCCAGAATTACCTCCTGTTATTAAAATATTTTTACCTTTTATCATATGGATTAAACAATCATTTATTTACAGTAAGAAAATTATATATTATTTTTTCTTTTATTTTCTTATAAATTATTGTTAAAACACTCAAAACAAAAGAGCTAGTTATAGATTCTCTTGCTTATTATTAAATTTATTCTCATTATAAAATTTTGAATGATTTATAAAAATTAAGTTTTAGATATTTTTTATTTTTTTCAAAAACTTTTCTAACTTCATAATTTATAGTTAATGCCTTCCAAAAGATTGCCAGATGTACTAGTTTTAGGTGCAGGACCCGCGGGGATGGCGATTGCCTCAGCTTTAGGGAAAGAAAAATTAGATGTAGAGGTTCTTTCCCCTAATGGTCCTGACGAGCCTTGGCCAAACACTTATGGGATTTGGGGAAAAGAAGTAGATCAACTTGGGCTTCAGGATTTACTTGAATATAGATGGAAAAATACAGTTAGTTTTTTTGGGCATGGTTCTCTTGAGGAACATCACTACGAGAATAAAGCAACTGAGCATTCTTTAGATTATGGATTATTTGATAAGAAGAAATTACATAGTTACTGGTTAAATGAATGTAATAAATCTTTCATTAAATGGCATGAAGGTTTTGCAGAGAAAATACACTTTCAGAGAAATAAAAGTATTGTTACTACTAGTGATGGGAAAAGTTACTCAGCAAGATTAGTTGTAGATGCGACAGGATATGACCCTGTATTTCTTAAATTAAAATCATGTGGACCATTAGCAGTGCAGACTTGTTATGGAATAGTAGGAAGTTTTAGTAAGCCTCCACTAAAAAAAGGGCAATTTGTCTTGATGGATTATCGTAATGATCATTTAAATGAGGAGCAAAAAAAAGAACCCCCTACTTTTCTGTATGCAATGGATATGGGAAATGGAAAGTATTTTCTTGAAGAGACTTCGCTTGGTTTAGTAAATCCTTTAACAATGGAGAATTTAAAAAAAAGATTAGAAAAAAGACTTTCTTACAGAAACATCTCAATTACTAGCATGCAACATGAAGAACTTGGTTTGTTTTTACCCATGAATATGCCTATCCCAGACTTTAAACAACAAGTACTGGGGTACGGTGGTGCAGCTTCAATGGTTCACCCAGCATCAGGATATCTAATTGGTAATGTTTTAAGAAGAGCTCCACTAGTGGCAAAAGCTATATCAACTGCAATGAATGATAAGAAATTAAGTACTTATCATATTGCTAGAAAAGGCTGGGAGAGTTTATGGCCTAAAGAATTAATAAGAAAGAAATCAATCTACCAATTCGGTTTGGAAAAACTTATGAGATTCGATGAAAAACTATTAAGAGAATTTTTTGGTAGTTTCTTTAAATTACCTAAAACTCAATGGTATGGATTCTTAACTGATACATTATCCTTAAGAGAAATTGTGTATGCAATGTGCATAATGTTTATAAGGGCCCCTTGGAGTGTAAAAAAAGGGTTAATGATTATGCACGGTAAAGAACTAAGAATGTTATTGAGGATAGTTTTACCAAATATATAGTTTAAAAATTAAAATGAGAACTATTTTGATAAGCGGAGCTAGTAGCGGAATTGGACTAAATATTGCTCATAAAGAACTAAAAGCAGGAAATAGAATTAGTATTGGTCTAAGAGATTTAGAGTCTGTTAAAGGAAGCGTTATTGATCCTAATAATTGGAGTAATGAAAAAATACTCCTAAATAAATATGATGCATTAGATAAATTTTCCGCCAAAGAGTGGGTAGAAAATACAGTTAGTAAATTTGGAGGTTTTGATACTTTAATAAACTGTTCTGGAGTCCTTTCAAAAGTTCCTTTTTTATATAAAGATGGGGATGAAGAAGAGATTTTAAATACTTTTAATATAAATTTTTTAGCCATTTGGCATTTATGCAGACTTTCCTGGAAACACTTAAGTCAATCAAATAATGGAAGAATTATCGTTTTAGTGTCAATGAGCGGCAAAAGGTCCAAGGGAGATTTAGCAGCATATTCCTCATCAAAATTCGCTTTAATGAGTCTTTGTCAAACAATGAAGAACAAAGGTTGGGAAGAAAATATTAGAGTTACTGCTATTTGTCCTAGTTGGGTTAATACAAAAATGGCTGAGAAAATATCATCCTTAGAAAAATCAAAAATGACTCAACCGGGGGATATAGCTGAAATATGTTCTACAATACTGAAATTACCAATGCAGTCAGTTCCATTTGAAATAGCCTTAAATTGTAATTATGAAATTTAATTTAGTCTGAACATTAAAAAAGCCATTGTTATCATCGCAATAGCTATAAATAAACCTTTTATTCGATTTGTTAATAAAGAAAATAAAGATAAATCATCCGAAAAATATCCTCCAAAACTACCTGTAAGAAACAAAATTATCATAGGTATCGAGGCAAAGCCGAATGAATAGGAAATATTTCTTAAAAATCCAACATTAAAGTAATTAAGAATTAAAAAATTTGTACCAAATAATAAAAAGGATGCAAATAAAGTTATGGAAACCTCAGCATCAAGTGTATGCGGTAAATTTCCTTTTAAGTCAAATTGTTTTTTACATTCAGATATTTGTCTTTTAGTGAGCTTCAAATATCCAGTTTCAGGAATTCTTTGGGATTTATATTTTCTCAATAACCTAGCTTCAAGTGTTTCAGGTTCTTTAGTCATGATGGAAGTTAGTAATTCATCTGGCTTGAGTTTTCTAATTTTCTTATCAAGATTATCTGCCTTACCAATACGATAAAGATCTCCAACTCTTATGAGGTAAACATATCCCGCCATTTTCGATGTAAAGTTAAGTTTATTCCTATGTAGATAATACTAAC
>CABZLA010000015.1 GCA_902526435.1 uncultured Prochlorococcus sp.
AATTGCTGTTATCATTATGGTATCTTTTTCAGCTGCAGCAATTGCATCTGTAAGTAGGTTTTATGGATGGGCTGCATCACAAATTTTCCGTTAAATTAAAAATTTTTAAATATAGATTCAATCCTATAATTTTAAAAAATCATTTATCCAGTTTCCAAAGAAAGAAAAATGAGTAATGAATTGACAACAAACCATAGTTCTCAAAAGGCTAACACTAGTATTGCTAGATGGTATGCGGTTCAAGTTGCATCAAGCTGTGAAAAGAAAGTAAAAGCCACTCTCGAGCAAAGGTCAGTAACTTTAGGTGTTAATAATAGAATTATAGAGATTGAAATACCTCAAACTCCAGGTATTAAACTTAAGGAAAAAGTTTTCCCTGGTTACGTATTGGTTAGGATGATTCTGGATGAAGATACAATGATGGCTGTAAAAAGTACTCCCAATGTTATTAATTTTGTTGGAGCGGAAGATGGGAGAGGCAGCGGTAGATCACGAGGACATATTAAACCTCGACCGTTATCCAGGCAAGAGGTAAATAGAATATTTAAGCGCGCTTCGGAGAAGAAAGCTGTAATAAAATTAGATCTTGAGGAAAAAGATAGAATTATCGTTACAAGTGGACCTTTTAAAGATTTCCAGGGTGAAGTTATAGAAGTTTCGGGTGAAAGAAATAAATTAAAAGCATTACTTTCAATATTTGGGCGCGAAACTCCTGTAGAATTAGAATTCTCCCAAATCAATAAACAAAATTAATTATTATTTCTGTTTATCGAGTAAAATAATCATTTTAACCTCCGTTTAAATTTAAGAATCTAATGGCAAAAAAAATTGTTGCGGTTATCAAACTAGCACTTCAAGCTGGCAAAGCAAATCCAGCCCCACCAGTAGGTCCAGCTTTAGGTCAACACGGTGTAAATATCATGGCATTTTGCAAAGAATATAATGCAAGAACACAAGATAAAGCTGGTTTTGTTATACCTGTTGAAATTTCAGTTTTTGAAGATAGAAGTTTTACCTTTATAACCAAAACTCCTCCTGCTTCAGTCTTAATAACTAAAGCAGCTGGAATAGAAAAAGGAGCTGGTGAGTCTTCTAAAGGATCTGTTGGCAATATAAGTAAATCTCAATTAGAGGAGATAGCCAAAACAAAGCTTCCTGATTTAAACTGTACCAGTATTGAATCAGCTATGAAGGTAATTGAAGGAACGGCTCGAAACATGGGCGTTTCTATTACAGAATAAATTCAATCCCAAACATTCACTTTTTAGGGGAGGTTAATTATTTAACCGTTAGAACCCAAATATATTATGAAAAAACTTTCCAAAAGAATGACGGCTCTATCAACAAAGATAGAAGATCGCACGTATGCTCCTCTTGAAGCCTTAGGTATTGTCAAGGAAAACGCAAACGCTAAATTTGATGAGACTATTGAAGCCCATATTCGGTTAGGAATTGATCCTAAATATACAGATCAACAGCTTAGAACAACAGTAGCTCTACCTAATGGAACTGGCCAAAGTATTAAAATTGCTGTTATAACAAGTGGTGAAAATGTAGCAAAAGCTAAATCTGCAGGTGCAGATCTTTTTGGAGAAGAGGATCTTGTAGAAAGCATTAATAAAGGCAATATGGATTTTGATTTACTTATTGCGACTCCTGATATGATGCCAAAAGTAGCCAAGCTTGGGAGAGTTTTAGGTCCAAGGGGGTTAATGCCAAATCCTAAAGCGGGTACTGTAACTGGTGATATAGCTAGTGCAATAAAAGAATTTAAAGCGGGCAAACTAGAATTTAGAGCGGATAAAGCTGGCATTGTGCATGTTCGTTTTGGGAAAGCTAGTTTTACCGAAAATGCCTTATTTGAAAACTTAAAGACATTACAAGAATCTATTGATAAAAATAAGCCTAGTGGTGCGAAAGGTAAATATTGGAGAAGTTTTTATGTAACTTCAACTATGGGACCTTCAGTTCAAGTTGATATAAATTCCTTGCAAGATTACCAACCTGAAAGTTAACTCTCTGTAGTATAATTTTAAGGCAATAATACGGCCAAAGAAAGTAGGTTTATTTAGTTCCGACTAAATCTTTAAATCCTGCCGAGGTTTCGTCTTAATTATTTTCTTTTTGGATCTAATAAGTGCGGCCTCTTTCATAATTGGACTTTGCCGCATTTCCCGCTCTTCCTAAATTACGATCCAAAAACAACAATGGGCCGAACAATAGAGAATAAGCAAAAAATCGTCACAGAAATAAAATCTCTGTTAGATGATTCGGAAATGGCTGTAGTTCTTGACTATAAAGGTTTAACTATCAAGGAGATGTCTGATTTGCGATCAAGATTGCAAACAAATAATGGCATTTGTAAAGTTACTAAAAACTCATTAATGCGTAAAGCAATTGATGGTAATAGTAATTGGAATGATCTTGAATCCTTACTAACAGGGACTAATGCTTTTGTTTTAATCAAAGAAGATGTTGGAGGCGCTGTAAAAGCAATTCAATCTTTTCAGAAAGAGACAAAAAAATCCGAAACCAAAGGAGCTTTATTCGAGGGTAGACTTCTCAGCGAATCTGAAATAAAAGAAATCGCAAGTCTACCTTCAAGAGAGGTATTAATGGCAAAAATTGCCGGCGCATTAAATGGTGTTGCTACAAAAATTGCTATTTCTATCAATGAAGTACCCTCTGGACTTGCTAGATCACTTAAACAACATTCTGAAAAATCAGAATCTTAAACTTCAAAATTAATTATCTATTAAGAAAATGACTACAAAAACTGAAGAAATTCTCGAATCATTGAAATCCCTCTCACTTTTAGAAGCATCTGAGCTTGTTAAACAAATTGAAGAGGCATTTGGTGTCTCTGCAGCTGCATCAGCTGGTGTAGTAATGGCAGCTCCAGGAGCTGGTGGTGGAGATGGAGGCGGCGAAGCAGCTGAAGAGAAAACTGAATTCGATGTAATTCTAGAAAGCTTCGACGCAGCGGCTAAAATCAAAGTCCTTAAAGTTGTAAGAAATGCTACTGGTCTTGGTCTAGGCGATGCAAAAGCACTTGTTGAATCCGCACCAAAGACAGTTAAAGAAGGTATTGCGAAAGCAGATGCTGAAACTTTAAAGAAAGAGATTGAAGAAGCTGGCGGTAAAGTTACACTAAAATAGAGAAAAAATTTTTCTAGCCGATATATTTAATATCGGCTTTAAAATCATGAATAGTCAACAAAATATTGCAATTGAAGCTGCAACGGATGGTGCCTGCAGTGGAAATCCCGGTCCAGGAGGATGGGGAGGATTAATAATTTTTAATGATAATAGTGAAATAGAAATAGGTGGTTCAGAGGAAAATACCACTAACAATAGGATGGAACTCACTGCAGCTATTAAAACACTCGAAAAGTTAAAAACTTTTCAATTAAAAGAAAACTTTAAATTAAGAACAGATAGTAAATATGTTATTGAGGGCTATACAAAATGGATCATCAATTGGAAGAGAAATGGATGGAAAACAAGTGCAGGTAAATCTGTTCAAAATTTGGATTTATGGCAAAAAATAGATGATTTAAGAATTAAAGGCCTTGTGATGGAATTCGTAAAAGGTCATAGCGGGGACAAACAGAATGAGAGAGTAGATTTAATTGCTACAAGTTATAGCAAAGGGATACCTTTAGTTGGTGAAGTCAAAAAATCATTTGATGCAATAGACTTTTCGAAGAAAAAAGAACCTAATGAAATTCAAAAATTATTTTCCAAAAATGAATTACTTGAAAAATTTGCTGAAAAAAAATATTTTTTAAATTCTAGTGAATTGAATGAATTACTTGGAGAAGAAAGTTATATACTCGTTCAAAAATATGAATTGTTTGAATGGCGTAATTGGAGATTGATTCCTAAAAATCAAAAATATTGGATAATAGAGAATATTAATACTTAATCTTTAATATTTTATGATTGATCAGAAAGGAATGTTTAATAATATTTATAAGAACTTGGTAACTCCTATCCTTAAAAAAGACGTCGGAATAGATGCAGAGTACCTTACAAACTTCTCCTTAAGTCTTCTCACTTTTAGTTCAAAAAACAGAAATTGGCCCTTAATTTCAAGAATAATAAAAAGTTTGAATCAAGAATTTTGTGTTGTTGATGAAAGATTACATCAAAAAATATGTGGGATAGATTTTTGTAATCCAGTTGGTTTAGCAGCAGGTTTTGATAAAAATGGAAATGCTGCAAATATTTGGAAGGATTTTGGATTTGGTTTTGCTGAAATTGGTACAGTTACTAAATTCGCTCAATCTGGTAATCCTAAACCAAGATTATTTAGATTAGCTAAGGAGCAGGCAGCATTAAATAGAATGGGATTTAATAATAATGGTGCCGAAAATCTTGTTAAAAACTTTTTAAATCAAAATGTTGATTTAAAAAAACATAGAAAAAATAATTGTTTGGGCATAAATTTTGGAAAATCTAAAATTACAAGCTTAACCAAAGCTACAGAAGATTATTTAACTTCTTTAAAACTTTTGATTCCTTATTGTGATTACGCAGTTATAAATGTAAGTTCACCTAATACGCAAGGACTTAGAAAGTTACAAGATCCTATACTTCTTAAAGAACTGCTTAGAGAAGTCAAAAATTTAGGTAATTGTCCTCCTTTATTTGTGAAAATCGCACCAGATTTAAGTTATAAAGATATTGAAGATATATGCCAATTAATAATTGAGGAAAATATTGATGGAATAATTGCTACCAATACTAGTCTAGATAGATTAGGTCTTGAACAAAGAAAGATAAAGCAAACAGGGCTATTACTTTCTGAGGAAAATGGAGGATTAAGTGGCAAACCACTTCAACGAAAAGCAAATCAAATAATTAGTTATATACATAATATTGATAAAAATATTAATTTAATTGGAGTAGGTGGAATTGATAGTCCAGAATCTGCTTGGGAACGCATATGTTCTGGAGCATCTTTAGTGCAAATATATACTGGATGGATATATAACGGTCCTCAATTAGTCCCAAATATTCTTAACGGAATCATAAAGCAAATTAATATTCACCAATTATCAAATGTGAAAGAAGCTATTGGATCAAACTTAGAATGGATTGAATAAAACCTAAAATAATTAATGAATAAATTCAATACCAATAATTTGAATGATCAAGATATGAAAAATATAAACTTCAAGCATGGAGGAAATATATTAACTAAAGCAAAAAAATTAAATTTATTACCATCTAAAATAATTGATTCAAGTGCCTCACTAGTACCTTTCGAACCCCCAAAGCTGATATTAGATGTTTTAATTTCAGAAATTAAAACTCTAGGATTTCGATATTATCCTGAAAGAAATCTAAATAGTTTGAGAGAAATAATTGGAGAATTTCATCAAATAAATCCCGATAATATATTGCCAGGTAATGGGGCTTCTGAATTAATAACTTGGGCAGGTTATGAAGCTTCCAAATCTGGATCAAGTTGTATACCAAGTCCAGGCTTCGTAGATTATGAAAGATCACTAAATTGCTGGAACGCTAGCTTCGATTATTCGGAATTGCCAAAGAATTGGAGTAATAGTTTTCCCCAACCCTTTCCAATTAAACCAATTTGTGATGTTCTTTGGATAACCAACCCACATAACCCTACGGGTCAATTATGGGATAAAAAATCTTTAGAAATTATTCTAAAAAAATATAAACTAGTTATTTGTGATGAAGCTTTCTTAGCCATTACACCTAATGGTGAGAAAGAATCTTTAATTCCACTCACTAAAATATATGATAATTTATTAGTTATTAGGAGTTTGACCAAACTCTTTAATATTGCAGGTTTAAGATTAGGTTATATTATTGGCTCATCTGAAAAACTTAAGAAATGGAATATAAAAAGAGACCCTTGGCCATTAAATTCATTTGCTATAAAAGCTGGAATAGAAATATTAAGTAATAAAATTCTTTATGAGGAATGGACATCAAAGATTCATGACTGGGTAAATACTGAGAAAATTTGGGTTTCTAATGAATTATCGAAAATAAAAAATCTTAAAGTACATAACTCTTCAACTAACTTTTTTTTAATAGAAAGTAAATTCTCCTTGTCTTCAAATATTCATTATTTAGAAAAAAAAGGTATCTTAATTAGAGAATGCAACTCATTTAGATTTCTTAATGAAAAATGGGCAAGAATAAGTTTACAGACTAGAAAAAATAATAAAATTTTATGTAGAGAAATTCAAAATTCTTTTAAAAAATAACTTATTAATTTTTTAATCTCATTTGTAGATTTTAAGGTATCAAGATTTTTTATATTTTCTTTCATTGAATCTAAAATTTCATATTTAGGTTTTCCTTTTTTTAATTTAAATTTTAAAATCCTTTTCAAAGTCTCTTCAAAAAATAACTTTGATATTTGATTTTGATTCATTAAAATTGCACCCCCTATGGAAGTAAGAATCATTGCATTTTTTTCTTGGTGATTATTTTTTGAATTAGGGTATGGAATTAAAATTGATGGTTTTCCAGTTTGTATGAGTTCATTTATTGTTCCTGCTCCAGATCTTGATATAACGAGTTCACAGTTTTGCATCAAAGATGCAATTTGATTAGTAAATTTCTTTTGAACATAATTGTTAGATTTTAATTTTACCAAATTTTTAGGATTATTTTCACCAATAATATGAACTACACGAAAATTTTGTTTTATTAAAAAATCAATAGATTCATAGAAAATTTCATTAATCTTCTTTGCACCTTGACTTCCTCCCATAACAATCAGAAGAGGACCCTTCCCTCTAGGAACCCATTTTGGTAAAGGATTTATTTCATAAAACTGCTCCCTAAGAGGAGTACCAGTGAAAATTGTTCTGCAATTTTTTAAATAAAAATTTGTATCTTTAAAACCCAGAAGAACAAATTCACATAGAAAACCAAAATATTTTGTAACCGTGCCCGGTATTAAATTTGATTCATGAAGGATAACAGGTATTTTAAGCAATTTTGCTGCAAGAATTGTCGGTGCTGAAATATATCCACCAGTAGTAAATACTAAATTAATTTTTTTTTCTTTAAGGATTTTAATAATATTAAAAATTGAAAATAATATTTTTAGATATTGAAATACTCTAAAAATATTTTTTTTTGGTGTCTCCAAATTCAAAGTCAAAAGATTATATTTTCTAGGTATAAATTCAGAATCTAGTCTTTTTGTAACTCCTAGCCAATGAATATCCCAATCTTGTTCAACCTTTTTAGATACTGCTAAAGCAGGAAAGATATGACCTCCTGTTCCACTTGCCGCTATTAATAAATTATTTCTTTTTTTAGACATTAAAAATTTAATAAGTAAGATAAAATTATGAAAATGTTCAATTTAAAGTTTTTTTCAAAATTAGGATTATTTATATATATATTTATTTATCTCATTTCCCCAAAATTAGCAATCGCCCAAAATACAAAAGTTGATATAAGAAAAAATCTTGAAAATGCATTAAATACTCGAAACCTAAAATTGATAAAAAACATTTTTAAAGAAGATGAAAACTTTAAAATTCAAGAACAATTTAAGGAAATAATCAAAGATTTCCCTAATTCAATATGGCAAATTAAAAGATTAAGCGGAGAAAATTCTAAAGAAAAAATATTTAATATCAAAGTTAATGGAAATAAAATAGTTAATGGGGAAATATACTTTCTTGAATCTAATTTTAAGTATCTGTTTTCTATTCAAAACGACAAAATAAATAATGGCAATATAAAAAATTTATTAACTACTATTAGAAACGACCAAAACAAAATAGATATTATTTTTAAAATTCCTGAGAAAGTTCTTACTGGCTCAAAATATGATATTGATATTATTCTAAATGAACCACTTGGTGATGTAATTATAGCTGGAGGAATAATATCGCATCAGGATGATTCTTATTTAAAACAAGAAATCAATATTGAGCCTTTAGTCTCTGGAGGTATTTTTAAAACGACTAGAGCATCATCCAAACCAGCTAGACAAATATGGTCAGGTATTATCGCGCATCCACAGGGAACTATTTCTTTCACTAAAAGCGTTGAAATTGTTGAAAAAATATAATTTAAGCGTCTTTTAAAGCTGCTACTCCAGGTAAAATTTTACCTTCTAAAAGTTCTAGACTAGCCCCTCCACCAGTAGAGATATGTGACATTTTTCCAGCCAAGCCAGCTTTTTCAACTGCTGCGACAGAATCTCCCCCTCCAATAATTGTACAAACCTCAGAGAAAGAACTTAAATCTGCCAGGGTTGTTGCTATTGCATTTGTACCTTCAGCAAATTTATCAAATTCAAAAACACCCATTGGGCCATTCCAAATAATTGTTTTGCATTCGGCAAGAGCATTTTGGAAAACCTTGATTGATTGTGGCCCAATGTCTAGGCCCATCCAATCACCACTTATTGAATCTATTTGAGACACTTTACTTTCTGCATCAGGAGAAAACTCATTTGCAAGTAATACATCAGATGGTAATAGAAGCTCTACCCCTTTAGTTTTTGCTTTTGCCTCTAAATTTTTTGCTAGTTCAAGTTTATCTTCCTCAACAAGACTCTTCCCAACATCTAATCCTCTGGCCTTGTAAAAAGTAAAAATCATACCTCCCCCAATAATAATTTTGTCACATTTATCTAAAAGAGAATCCAAAACTCCAATTTTGCTACTTACTTTAGAACCTCCTACAATTGCTGCAAGAGGGCGTTTTGGAGCATCAATTGCGCCCTGTAAATATTTCAACTCTTTTTCTAACAAAAATCCTGCAACAGCTGGCTCTAAAAATTGTGTAACTCCTTGAGTTGAAGCATGAGCTCTATGCGCAGCTCCAAAAGCATCGTTAACATACATATCTGCATGAGAAGCTAAATTTTTAGCGAAATCTAAATCGTTTTTTTCTTCTTCTTCATAAAAACGAACATTTTCTAGTAATAAAACATCGCCATTATTTAAACTATTAGATTTAGCTAGAGCCTCTTCACCAATACAGCTTTCAGTCAGATTAACTTTTTGTTCCAATATATCACTTAATCTGGCAGCAACTGGTGTTAATCTCATTTTCTCATTAACTTTTCCTTTAGGTCTTCCAAAATGAGCAGCTAATATAACTTTTGCCGAATTATTTATGAGATATTTTATCGTAGGAATTGCTGCTCTTATTCTAGTATCATCAGTAATCTGACCACTATCATTTAATGGGACATTAAAATCAACCCTTACAAGAACTTTTTTTCCTTCTAATTTAGACTTATCAAGACTGGAAAGAGACAACTTCGACATTAAAACATCCTATTTTTACCATGAAACCCTAACGTTAATTTGTACTTATTGGGTTAAAAAGTACTAAGTGTTACTTATGCCTTAATAAATTTTTAAAATTAGGTATAAATATAAAATTCATAAAAATAAAAAATATTTAATGTTTACATTAATATTAAATGTAATTACTTTTGAAATTAATAAGAATCAAAAGGTTTACTCGTAAAACTTGTTGGATTTAATCAATTGGAAATACCTAAAATTCAATGGTACCCAGGCCATATTGCTAAAGCCGAAAAAAAGCTAACTGAAGTTATAAATAGAGTAGATTTAGTTATAGAAGTTAGAGATGCAAGAATCCCTTTATCAACAGGTCATCCTCATCTTAATCAATGGATTAGAAACAAAAAACATATCCTTGTGATAAATCGAGCGGATATGATAACTACAGAAACTATAACTAATTGGAACAAGTGGTTTCAAAAAGATAATATATATCCTCTTTGGTGTGACGCAAAAAATGGTAAAGGAATTAAAGAAATTTGTAAATCTGCTAAGGAATTCCGATTATCAATTGATAACAGAAGGTTATCTAGAGGAATGAAGGTTAGGCCGATCAGAGCACTTACCCTCGGTTTTCCTAATGTAGGAAAATCTGCATTAATAAATAGAATCGCCAAGAAAAAAGTTGTTGAAAGCGCTAGGAAAGCAGGAGTCACACGCAATCTTAGATGGATCAGATTAGACAGTGGGATAGATTTGCTTGATGCCCCCGGTGTTATACCCCCTAATTTAGAGAATCAAAAATCGGCTCTGAATCTTGCACTTTGTGATGATATAGGAGAGGCTGCTTATGAAATAGAAAGTGTTGCTATTGAATTTATAAAAATAATTTTCAAATTAAAAGAGGATAAAAATGCGAATATTTCACTTTCAAAGATATCTGATAGATATGGAGTTGATATATTAAAAAACCTTGATAGCCCTCATGAATGGATTGATCTTGTAGCCTTGAAACATACCTCAGGTGATAAAAGAAGAATGGCTCACAAATTATTAGAAGATTATCGTAATCAAATGCTAGGAAAGATTGCTTTGGAAGTGCCAATATGAACTCAAGTAATAAAAACTCTTTTGGAGCAGGAAAAGGTGAATTAATAGAAATTACTTATGAAATGTCCCTTCCTATGCGACTCGATAGGTGGCTAGTAAGCAAGAGGCCTGAACAGAGTAGAGCAAGAATACAACATTTTATAAATGCGGGATTAGTTCTTGTTAACTACAAAACTGCAAAAGCTAAAACCCCACTAAAAACAGGAGATAATATACAAATTTGGATGCCTCCTCCAGAACCTCTCATATATTTAAAGCCAGAAAAGATGAACTTAAATATCCTTTTTGAAGATGAACACATTATTGTAATTAATAAACAATCAGGACTCATAGTCCATCCAGCTCCAGGACATAAATCAGGCACCTTAGTAAATGGACTACTCTTTCACTGTAAAGATTTACCCGGAATAAATGGCAAGTTAAGACCTGGGATAGTTCATAGATTAGATAAGGACACCTCTGGTTGTATGGTTGTAGCAAAAAGCCAAGAATCACTTCTTAACCTTCAAATACAAATAAAAGAAAAAATTGCTTCAAGAAACTATATTGCGGTAATTCATGGAGTTCCTAATACTTCAGAAGGTAAAATTGTTGGGCATATAGGAAGAGATAAACTAAATCGATTGAAGTATGCGGTAGTTGATGAAAATTCTGGGAGATATGCATGTACTTATTGGAAATTATTAGAAAGATTAGGTAATTATTCATTAATGAGCTTCAAACTAGATACTGGAAGAACTCATCAAATAAGAGTTCATTGTGCACATATCAATCACCCCATTCTAGGTGATCCTTTATATGGAAGATGTAAAAAGCTTCCTTGCAAATTGGATGGTCAGGCTTTACATGCTGTAGAGCTAGGACTTTTACATCCTATAAATGGAGAAGAAATGAAATTTGAAGCAGAATTACCCCAAGAATTTCAGAAATTATTGAGAGTCTTAAAAAAATCAATTAAGGTTTAGGGAGCTATTTACTAAAGCTTTTGTAACATTATTCTTAGGACTAGAAAAAACTGCAGCTGAATCGCCTTCTTCAATAATCTGTCCATAATTCATAACTAATAATCTATTACAAAATTTCTTTGCAATTCCTAAATCATGAGTAATAAAAATTATAGTTAAATCCATTTTTTCTTGTATCTTTCTAAGTAAATCGAGTATCTCAACTTTTACATATGCATCTAACATATTTACACTTTCATCGCAGATGAGGATTTTTGGTTTCAATAATAATGATCTTGCAATTGAAATTCTTTGTAATTGACCGCCAGACAATTGATTGGGGTAGGAGTTTAAGAATTCGGGATCTGAAGGTAGATTTAAATTTTTTAACATTAGTTTAATCTCATTTTTAATTTGATAATTATTAGATATTTTTTGAATTAAAAATATATCCTTCAAAATATTTTTGATTTTCATTTTTGGATTCAAACTTGAAAAAGGATCTTGGAAAATTATTTGTATATTATTAAAATTATTAGACTTTTTTTTATGTAATTCTGAATTTCTTTCATAAACTTTTATTTCACCTCCTCTCACCTTCAAGAGTCCTATTAAAGCTCTACATAAAGTGCTTTTTCCACTCCCAGAAGATCCAACAATTCCAAGGACTTCATTTCGATACAATTTAAAACTGACTTCTTTTAAAGCCTTATTCCATTTGGGTCGAAAAATTGAAGAATTTAATTTATACCAATGCCTTAAATTATTAACCTCTAAAACAACATCATTTATAGAGGTAATTATTTTTCTTGGCTTCAAAGATATATTTGCTGCATTTACCAATTTCTCTCCAATTTTTGATTTTGGCGATTTAAAAACTTCTTTAATATTTCCTTGCTCCTGAATTGATCCTTGATTCATTATCACGACTTTTTTACACCACTTTGCAGCAAGATTAATGTCATGACTAATCAAAATCAAAGTGGTTCCAGATTCCTCACATAAACAAAGAATTTGATCCATTACTTCAAAACTAGTCTTAGAGTCCAGACTGGTTGAAGGTTCATCTGCTATTAATATTTTAGGTTTCAAAGCTAAAGCCATTGCAATTGAAACTCTTTGTCTCATTCCCCCACTGAATTGATGAGGAAATGAATCTAATCTTTCAATATCTATTCCTACTTTTCTAAAATTTTCCTTTACTAAATCTTTAATAATTAAAGGGGGATAGTTTTGAAAGTGTGTTTTTAATAATTCTTTTAAATGATCTCCAACTGTCATTAAAGGATTTAGTTTTTTTATAGAATCTTGATAAATAAATCCAAAATTATTCCTTCTAAATAATTGAATTTGTTTTTTATCAATTTTAGTTAGATCTTCTCCAGATATTTTTATAAATCCTTGAGTAATTGAACCTTCAGGAAGCATATTTACAATTGTTTTTGCAAATGTTGTTTTACCACATCCAGAAGGACCTATTATTGCTAGATGATCTCCTTTAAATAGATCTAATTTAAAATTTTTTATGGTAGATTTCTGATAAGGACCATATTTGACATTTAGATTCCTTATTTCAAAAATTTTGCTTTTATTTATTTTCATAATTTTGTAGCAAATTTCTCTAGTCCCAAATAAAATAAATTTAAAGGAACATTATATGGCTGAGGCGACTGCGAATTCAAAAGAAAAAAATGAAATTAAAGTTTCAACAATCATTTTGCCTGAAAATAAAAATTATGAAAGTGAATCTTTGAAGTATGAGATAAATATTCCTAATTGGCTTCTTGAGATTATTCAAAACTATGAAGTATCAAATAAAAAAAATAACTCGAATCAAGATCTTATAGTAAAAGCTTTCAAACTTGCTTATGAAGCTCACAATGGACAACTTCGGGCAAGTGGAGAACCATATATAATTCATCCCATAGCTGTTGCAGATCTGCTTAAAGAAATAGGTGCAAGTTCATCAGTTGTAGCTGCCGGCCTATTACATGATGTTGTCGAAGACACTGGAATTGATCTTTCAGAGATAGAAGTTAATTTTGGCTTAGAGGTAAAAGTACTTGTAGAAGGTGTAACTAAATTAGGAGGTATTCACTTTAATAATAGAACTGAAGCACAGGCTGAAAATCTTAGAAAAATGTTCTTAGCTATGGCAAGCGACATAAGAGTTGTTTTAGTTAAACTTGCAGATCGACTACATAATATGAGAACAATTCAATGGCTTAATGAAGAGAGAAAAGAGAGAATTGCAAGAGAAACAAGAGAAATATATGCCCCTTTAGCAAATAGGTTAGGAATAAATAGATTTAAATGGGAATTAGAAGATCTAGCATTTAAATTTCTTGAGCCAGAGGAATACAAAAATTTAAAAGATCAAATTGCCGTTAAAAGAAGTGATAGAGAAAAAAGGTTAAACGTTACCTTAAATTTGATGAAGGAAAACTTAGTCTCTTCAGGTTTAAGAAATTTTGAAATTACAGGAAGACCAAAACATCTCTATGGTATTTGGAGCAAAATGGAAAGGCAACAAAAACAATTTAGCGAGATTTATGACGTTGCTGCTTTAAGAATTATTGTTAGCAATTCAGATAGCTGTTATAAAGCTTTAGCAGTCGTTCATGATACTTTTAGGCCAATTCCTGGAAGATTTAAAGATTATATAGGTTTACCAAAACCAAATGGATACCAGTCCTTGCATACCTCTGTGATCGGCAGACATAGGCCTATTGAGGTTCAAATAAGAACGAGTTCAATGCATCAAATTGCAGAATTCGGAATAGCTGCACATTGGCAATATAAAGAAGGTGGTTCACCTGCATCAAGTAATGCAGAAAGATTTAATTGGCTTAGACAATTAGTAGATTGGCAACAAGAAGGTAATGAGAAAGACCATAATGATTATTTAGCATCTATAAAAGAAGATTTATTCGATGAAGAAGTATTTGTGATCACACCAAAAGGAGATGTTGTTGGGCTAAGGAAGGGATCTACTGCAATCGATTTTGCTTACAGAATACATTCAGAAATAGGCAATCATTGTAATGGGATAAGAATAAATGAAAAATTATCTCCTCTATCTACATCATTGCAAAATGGGGACTTTATCGAAATCTTGACTAATAATAATTCAACTCCAAGCTTAGATTGGTTGAATTTTGTAGTTACTCCAACCGCAAAAAATAGAATTCGGCAGTGGTATAAAAAAAGCCATAGAGATGAAACTATTAAAAGAGGAAAAGATTTGCTTGAAAAAGAAATAGGTCGTAATGGATTTGAATCATTAATTTCAAGTGATGCCATGAAAAAAGTTGCACATCGATGTAATTTAAAGTCGACTGAAGATCTACTAGCATCATTAGGATTTGGGGGTTTAACTTTACATCAAGTATTGAATAGATTAAGAGAAGAGATTAAAATACAAACAGAAGAAATTAAAAATGAATCTAATGCTGAATTAGCAAAATCTCTTATAAATAAAAATAATTCAATAGCATCTAAATCTCATGCAACTAATAAATCACCAATAACTGGGGTCGAAGGGTTAGATTATAGAATCGGAAAATGCTGCAGTCCACTTCCTGGGGAAGAAATAATTGGAACTGTCTCTCTAGGTAATCACGGTATCACTATTCATAGAAGAGATTGTGAGAATGTTATCCCAATACCAATAGAGAGAAGATTACCTGTTGCATGGAACCCAGAGAATAATATTCTTGACAATAAGTTCCCAATTCAACTGAGAATAGAAGTTATAGATAGAGTAGGCGTCCTAAAAGATATTCTTATGAGATTATCTGATAAAGGAATAAATGTTAGCGATGCAAATGTAAAAACCGCTTTTGGTAAACCTGCAATAATAAATTTATGCGTTGGTCTAGAAAGTTATAGTCAACTCCACAAAACTATTGATCAAATTAAATCAATGGCTGATGTATTGGATATTGCAAGGGTAGGAATAAGTTAATTTAAACTTAGAAGAATTTTAAGATGCTGTTTTTTTTATTTTTCTTTTATATAGCAAAAAAACAATGATTCCTGAAATAGAAGCTAATAAAAATCCAACTAATGCTGAACCCAAAATTAACCTTAATGAAAAAACGCTTCCTTTCTCCCATAATTCTTCAATCATTAAATTTTTATCAAAAACAATATCTGGTGAGTTTTTTAGCAAAAATGAACCAACTTTATAATTGAAAAAATATAGAGGTACATAAGTAAATGGATTACTTATCCAAGTACCAATAGCAGCAAGAAAAAGATTTCCTTTCGCAACTCTTGCTAAAAATAATCCTAATAAAGTTTGAAAACCAAAGAAAGGAAAGCATCCACAAAAGACCCCAACTGCTACTCCCTTTGCATTAAAAAAGGGAGTACCATCTTGTTTCAAAAATAATGATAGAATTTTTTTATATTGAAGATTCTTTATCAACTTCATTCTGTAATCACAATCAAAAAAGTTTTCTTTGATAAGCTTACTTAATTATCAACAGCATAGTGAGAGATGGAATCAATTATCGATACTGAGGATACAATAGCGGCTATAGCTTCGGCCATAAGTCTAGGTAAAGGAGGAATTGCAGTTATAAGAGTATCAGGGGAAGAGGCAATAAATTCCTGTAAAAATATTGTAGAAACAAAATCTAAATATGCTTGGGAGTCTCATAGAGTATTTCATGGCTTTATAAAAGATAATTTAGAAAATAAATTTATAGATGAAATTTTAATTACAGTTATGCATTCTCCTAATAGTTTCACTGGAGAAGATATTGTTGAATTGCATTGTCATGGAGGAGTAATTGTTGTAAATAAAGTGATGGAGACATTGTTATCAAATAATGCCGGAGTAAGAATGGCAAATCCAGGAGAATTTAGTCAAAGAGCATTTCTTAATGGCAAAATAGATTTAACTCAAGCAGAGTCAATTAATCAATTGATTAATGCAAAAAATCTTAAATCAGCAGAAATAGCTTTTAATGGAGTAAAGGGAGAAATAAAGAAAAAGATTGATATTATTAAAAATGATTTAATCGAGCAATTATCAGAAATAGAGGCAAGAGTAGACTTTGAAGAGGATTTTTCAGAATTTAATTATAATGATTTTTCTAGAAATATTAAAATTATAAAAGAAAAAATAGAAATCCTTATAGAAAATTCAAAAAGGGGGGCGCATATTCATAATGGAATATCAATTGCTCTTATTGGCAAAACTAATGTCGGGAAAAGTTCTCTTTTAAATCTTCTATCAAAAAAAGAAAAAGCAATAGTTACTAGTATTCCAGGAACAACTAGAGATATAATTGAAGTGAATTTGACTTTAAAAGATATACCAATAAAAATAATAGATACCGCTGGCATTAGAGAAACCGATGAATATATAGAAAATATTGGAATTGAAAAAAGCTTTGAAATGATTCAAAACTCAGACTATATAATCTATTTATATAGTCTTGAAGAAGGATTAAATAAGGATGATGAGAAAATTATAAGCAAAATTCCACAAGAAAAATTAATTACAATCTTGGGGAATAAAAAAGATTTAATTGATTCAAAAAAAGTAAATAAAAAAAATTTATCGAACTCTGTTTTAATGAGTATTAAAAATGATGAAGGCGAAAAAGAACTGGTCGAAAAGATAGTTAAAAAATGTGGATCAAAAGAATTTGAAAATATAGATATTTTTTTAAATGAAAGACAAATATCAAACCTAACTGATTGCCTAAAAAATTTAAATGATACTGATCCAATAATTGCTAATCAATTACCCTTCGATTTATTATCAATTGAAGTTAGAGATGGAATAAAAAACTTATCGAGAATTACAGGTCAAGAATTAACTGAAGATCTACTAAATAATATTTTTTCCAAATTTTGTATAGGTAAATAAATTTTTATTAAAATACATAAATGTATAAAGTAAACTTTAAAAGTTAAAGTAAAATTTTTATCTTATTCAAATTTAGTGGATTTATACTCTCCAAATATTTCTAGAATTATTGATGGTTGGATTGAAGAAGATATCGGCAAAGGTGATCTAACATCTTATGCGATTACTAAAAAAATAGGAAAAGCCCATTGGATAGCAAAAGAGGAAGGAATATTTTGTGGTGTTGGAATAATAAAAGAAATTTTAAAAAAAATTGACGAAAAGATAGAGTGCAATTTTTTTATTAATGATGGTGAAAAATTTTTGAAGGATCAAAAGCTTCTTGAACTAAATGGCCCTTCAAGAAGTCTTTTAGCAAGTGAAAGAATAAGTCTCAATATCTCAATGCATTTATCGGGAATCTCAACTTATACAAAAAATATTGTAGATGTTCTGAAAGGTACAAATATAAATTTAGCAGATACAAGAAAAACTACTCCTGGTTTAAGAATATTTGAAAAGTATGCTTTTAAATGCGGTGGTGGTATTAATCATAGAATGGGATTATATGATGCTGCAATGATTAAAGAAAACCACATTGCATGGACTGATAACTTAAAAAATGCAGTTGAGAAAATTAGATTAAATAGTCCCTTTACAACTCATATTATTATTGAAGCAGAAGATATGAAGCAAGCAAAAGATGCAGTTTTAGCAGGTGCAGATAGTATTTTGTTAGATGAATTTAATCCTGAATTACTTAAAAAAGGCATTAAAGAATTAAGAGAGTTATCAACAAATAATTCTAATAGAAAAATTAGGAATGATTTAATCATAGAGGTATCTGGAATTAATCCAATAAACATTAGTAACTATTTAATTAATGGAATTGATTTGATTTCAACAAGTTCTTCAATTACTAAAAGTAATTGGATTGATTTTAGTATGCGTTATATTAATTAAATGACTCGAATAGCATTTTAATAATTCATGCAGACAATTTTTAAAGAATTAACTAAAAGCTTTGAAGAAACCCTTCTAGAAAGTCTTATAAAAAATGAAAAGAAAGAAGAATTTGAAAAAATACGTAAAAATCTAATTAATCAAGCATCTAAAGAGGAGTTTGGTGATTATCAATGTAATATATGTCTGGTTCTATCTAAGATTTATAAAATTAACCCTAGAGAAATTGCTATTGCATTTATTGAGACCCTCAAAGAAAATAAAAAGATATCTAATTTGTGTGAAAATTTAGAAATTGCGGGACCAGGTTTTATAAATATAAAATTAAAAAATAAAGTTTTGATTGAAGCAATAAAATCTAATATTAAATGCCCTAGAGCTGGTGTTCCTTTATCCCATAAAAATAATAGTCATCCCCAAAAAAAAGTTATCGTAGATTTTTCTAGTCCTAATATTGCTAAAGAAATGCATGTGGGTCATCTAAGATCAACAATTATAGGAGATTCGATCTCAAAAATTTTCGAATTTAGAGGATATATCGTTTTAAGACTAAATCACATTGGAGATTGGGGTACACAATTTGGAATGCTTATTACTCAGCTTAAAGATTTATATTCAAGTGATCTTAAAGAAATAGATAGGATCAAAATTAGTGATTTAGTTGAATTCTATAAAGCTTCAAAAAAAAGATTTGATAATGAAACAGAATTTCAAAAGAGATCAAGAGAAGAGGTTGTTAAGTTACAAAGTGGAGATAAAAAATCAATTGAAGCATGGAAATTATTATGTAATCAATCAAGAAAAGAGTTTGATCAAATCTATAAAACATTGAACATAAAAATTAAAGAAAGAGGAGAATCCTTTTATAATCCGTTTTTAAAATCAATAATTGAGGATTTAAATTACAAGAAAATTTTAATAGAAGATCAAGGCGCAAAATGTGTTTTTCTTGATGGCATGACTAATAAAGAAGGTAATCCATTACCACTTATTATTCAAAAAAAAGACGGTGGATTCAATTATGCAACTACTGATCTTGCTGCTCTAAGATATCGATTTAATAAGGAACCTAATGGCGATAATGCAGCTAGAATTATTTATGTAACAGATCATGGTCAATCCAATCATTTTGCAGGAGTTTTTCAAGTTGCAAAAAGAGCTAATTGGATCCCTAAAGATTGTGAAGTAAATCACGTCCCATTCGGTCTAGTACAAGGTATTGATGGTAAAAAACTTAAAACAAGAGAGGGAGATAACATAAAACTAAAAGATTTATTATCAGAGTCAGTTAAAAGAGCAAAAGAAGATCTATTAAAAAGATTAGAGAACGAAAGTCGTTTTGAAAATGATGATTTTATTTTAAATACTTCAAAAGTTATTGGAATTGGAGCAGTAAAATATGCTGATTTAAGCCAAAATAGAATCACAAATTATCAATTTAGTTTTGAAAAGATGCTTTCTCTTAATGGAAATACGGCGCCTTATCTTTTGTATACACTTGTAAGAATTTCAGGAATTAATAGAAAAAATAATATGAATGAAGAGGCTATAAATTTGGAATCTATTTCATATAGCCATGATTTAGAGTGGAAGCTTATAAGGAAATTACTTAAATTTGATGAAGTTATTATTTCGATAGAAAAAGACTTAATGCCAAATAGACTATGTAATTATCTGTTTGAATTATGTAAGACTTTTAATAGATTATATGATCAAGTTCCTATTCTTAAGGGAGAACTAGATACAAAGATTTCAAGACTTACATTATGTGCTTTAACTGAAAAGACTTTAAAATTAAGTTTAGAGCTTCTTGGAATTGAAACCTTAGAGAGAATGTAATGAATGAATTTGATCAAATAAATAATCTTTTACCTCTCCCAAGAAAGGAAATAATAAATATGCAATCTTATTCTGCACCTTTAGAAAACAGAAGAAATTTATTGCGTTTAGATTTTAATGAAAATACTTTAGGTCCCAGTCAAAAAGTATATGAAGCTATAAAAGATATTAATTCAAATCAAATTTCAATCTATCCAGAATATAACTTATTAAAAAATTTTGTATCGAATCACTATTATGAATCAAGGCAATTTGACTCTGAAGAGATAGGTTTGTTTAATGGAGCTGATGCTGCAATAAATGCAATATTTAATTCTTTTGGCGACAGGGATGAAATTTTTCTGACCACAAACCCGACTTTTGGTTATTATTCTCCTTGCTCTGAAATACAAGGTATGAGAAAAATAACTTGTGCCTACGAAGGAGAAAACTTTCTATTCCCATTAAAGCGATTTAAAGAAAAAATTATTAAATATAAACCTAAATTAATATTTATTTGTAATCCAAATAATCCTACTGGTACTGTTGTAAGTGCTCAAGAAATAATTAAATTGGCAAATTTGAATAAAAATTCATTAATTGTCGTTGATGAACTTTATGAGAAATTTAACGGAGATAGTCTTCTTCCAGTAATAGACTTTAAAAAAATTAAAAATATAGTTGTTATTCAATCCCTTTCAAAGACTGCTGGTTTAGCTGGTTTAAGAATTGGCTTTGCGTTCGGACATAAAAGCATAATGAAATATATCAACAAAGTGACAGGACCTTATGATGTGAACAGTTTTGCTGTTACTGCTGCATTAGCTGCTCTAAATGATAAATCTTATATAGATAATTATGTTTCTGAAGTAAAAAAAGCGAGAGTATTAATTGAGAAGAAATTCGAATCCTTAGCAATTAGGAAACATTTTGGTGGAGGAAATTATTTTTTAATTTGGCCAAAAAAAAATCCTGAAATTTTGACAAGACAAATGAGAGAAAAGGGTATCTTAATAAGAGAGATGAAAAACAAAAAAGATATTGAGAACTCTATAAGGGTTAGTATAGGAACTCAAGAACAAATGATTCTTTTCTGGAATACTTATAAAAAATTAGATCCTAATAATTAATCTTTGAAAATATAAATAGTATTTTTATCAATTCTTTTTGAATTTATTTCAAAGCTTTTACCAAGATATTTGACTTTAAAATCTGGCATATTTTCAAGAAAAAAGTCAGCATTAGAAAAATCACAATTATCACTAATATTTTTACCTCTCATAAAATGGACAGGAACAACAATTGAGGGTTTTAATATTTTTACTATATTTGAGGCCTCACTTCCGTTGTAAGATTTTAATCCTCCTCCTATTGAAATAAATAAAATATCTGGACGGGACAAAATAATTTGACTATTTATATCCATTTCACCCGCAGCTCCACCCATATGGACTATTTTAAAATTATTCTGCTCCCAACTCCAGACCGTAGCCATCCCAAACCTTCTTCCCCCAACTCTGTCATGAGGAACCTCAATTCCATTTAATAATATATCTTCGAATTTATAAACTCCAGGTTCTACAAACATCAATTGATCATTTGGATTATATCCTTCATCAGCAAGTTTTGAACTAGCTAAAATAAAATCAGCATTTATACCTTTTGGCTCATTTAAATCACTTGCACAACCAATAGCCTTAAAAGGATTTATAAGAACTGATTTTTCTCTTCCTTTAATTAAAAAACTACCATGACCTAAACTTTTTAATAACAAATCACCTGCCATAGCGGATGAGGGTATTAAAAATAAAAATAATATAGAAAGGAAAAATTTTTTAATTTTGATAATACTCATAGAAAATTTTATAATTATATTTTACTTCTGTTCAGCCATATTTAGAAAATTACTGATTAATTTATGTCCAAATTGTGTTAGAACACTTTCTGGATGAAACTGTACACCATGTAAATTTTTATATTCTTTATGAGAAATTGCCATAATAGTTGAATCCTCTAGAGTTGCAGTTATTTCAAAACAAGAGGGGAGAGATTCTGAATCTACTATAAGACTATGATATCTAGTAGCTACAAATGGGCTATCAATATCTTTAAATAATCCTTTTTTATTGTGAATAATTTTTGAGGTCTTTCCATGCATTAATTCTTTACCCACTATTACTTTACCGCCATAGGCTTGAGCTAAGGCTTGATGTCCTAAACAGACTCCCAATATTGGAATTTCCTTTGATAAGTTTTGGAGAATTGGCAAACAAATACCTGACTGATCTGGATTCCCTGGACCAGGAGACAATAAAATACCATCGGGATTAATATGACTTATTTCTTCTAAATTAATTTCATCATTTCTTTTTACTAATAATTCTTTTGTTATATGATGGTCTACTGAAAGCTCTCCTAAGTATTGAACTAGGTTATATGTAAAACTATCATAATTATCAATAACTAGAAACATAACTTTTTCAATTTAAAAATAATAATTTTATTTTAGGAATAAATAAGCATAGACCAATAATAACAGAATTAATTGAAGCTAATAATACAGCCCCTGCTGAACAGTCCTTTGCAATTTTAGCAAGATTACTAAACTTTTTTTTAATCACTAAATCAACTAAAGATTCGATTGATGTATTTATTATTTCTAAAGTCAATACAGAAGAAATTGTCACCAGCATAATTAAATAATCGTTTTTATCAAGTTGAATAATAAAACCTATGATTAAAATAAAAAGAGCAAAAAGAACTTGAATTTTAAAATTTCTTGAATTTTTAAATGTATATTTAATCCCATTAAAAGCGTATCTAAAACTTACTAAAACATTTTTAGATGTCCTATATGACCTTCTTCTACTTTTTAAAAGTTTTGCTTTACTCTTCATTTATTGTTGATTAATAAGATCTTTCAATATAATTTTGAAATTAAATATTCCTGAAAATTTAACATATTATCTAATTCATAATCATCATTATGTTCCCATCCCAAAAGATGTAATAATCCATGACTTGCTAACCAGAGCATTTCTTTTTTAATTGAATGATTAAATTCTAACGATTGTTTAAAAGCCGTTTCTAAGGATATAAATAAATCTCCTAATTCAATAAAATTTAAATCTTTAGTAGTATCTTCATTAGAAATAATTGGAAAAGATAAAACATCAGTTGACCCAGATTTATTCATCCACTTTTTATTAATAGAAGAAATTTCCTTATCATTAATAATCTGCAAACTTAACGAAAAACTTTTTTTGTCTAAAATAAAATTTGGAAAAGAACTATCTTTTTCATCTAGAATTATTTTAATCCAACACAATAATACTTCTTCCCAATAACCAGATTCGAAAATAAGATTATCTGGCTTGTTTAGAAAATGATCAGATAAATTAGAAAAATCATTACATTTAAAGACTAAATCTATTTGTAAGTCATATAAATCTTTTAGATACATACTTTCATTAAACAGGCATATTAGGCTTTCCTAAAGTAGCTATCAAAATTAAAAGTCCGATCAAAATTAAAAACGTAATTGAAAAATGAGAAATACTTTTAGAACCCTTTCTAACCATATTTCTCATAGCTAGTTTTATAAAGCTAGGAGGAGAAACTTTTTTTTCTAAATTTTCGTTTTTATTTGCCATAAATTTATTGAATTGATTCTTTAGAAGAAATATTCATACGTAATAATTCATGAATAAATTGCTCTAATCCACCATTAAGAACTGAATCTAAATCATTAGTCTCTTTCATTGTTCTTAAATCTTTGACCATTTGATAAGGATGAAAAACATAATTTCTAATTTGATTACCCCATGCAGCTTCAACAATATCACCTTTAATATCCGATATTTCAGAAGCTCTTTGTTCTTTAGCTATTACTAATAATTTTGCTTTAAGCAATAACATTGCTTTTTCCTTATTTTGTAACTGAGATCTCTCTTGAGTACATCTTACAGCGATTCCTGAAGGCAAATGTACAATCCTTACTGCTGTTTCTACTTTATTAACGTTTTGCCCTCCAGCTCCGCCTGATCTACTAGTTGTAATTTCTAAATCTTTATCAGGAATCTCTAATGAAATACTTTGATCTAATTTAGGCATGACCTCAACTCCAGCGAAACTAGTTTGTCTTTTACCATTTGCATTAAATGGAGAAATTCTTACTAATCTATGAGTACCTTTTTCATTTTGAAGATAACCATAAGCATATTTACCATTAACTTCAAAAGTAACGCTTTTAATACCTGCTTCTTCTCCATCAGATAAATCAGTAATTTCTAAGCTCATTCCATTATTATCTGCCCATCTTGAATACATTCTTAATAGAATTTCCACCCAATCTTGTGCATCAGTGCCACCTGCTCCAGCATTAATAGTGACGATAGCAGCCTCCTTATCATATTCACCACATAATAATCTTTGAAATTCCCACTTATCTAAATTCTCTCTTAAAGTTACCAACCCTTGATGTGACTCAACAATCATTTCTTCTTCAGGCTCTAAGGAATAAAGCTCAAGAGAAGCTTCAGCATCAGAAATGAACATTTTCCATTTATCTAACAATTGAAGTTGATCTCTAACATCATCAAGATTGAGCATATGTTTTTTTGCATCTGCCTGATTACCCCAGAATTCTGGTTGAGCAGCAATTTGCTCTAACTCTTTTCTCTTAGCTACTAAATTGGGGACGTCAAAGACAATCCTGAGCATGACCCAGGCGCTTGGTTAACTCTGAAAGATCTTTTTTAAATTCTGTTATATCTATCAAAATAGAATTTAATTGTTATTTATAATCTAACAAGCACTTTAATTTAATAGTATAAAGTAAATAATATTTTAAAAAATGTCTAAAGTTGAAATTTATACTTGGCGATTTTGCCCATTCTGCATACGGGCGAAATCGTTACTTGAGAAAAAAAATATAACTTTTACTGAACATAAAATAGATGGAGATAATAATGCAAGAGAAATTATGATGGAGAGAGCTAATGGTAAAAGAACAGTGCCTCAAATTTTTATTGATGATAAAAGTATTGGTGGTTGTGACGAACTTTATGAATTAGAAAAAGAGGACAAACTGGACTTATTGTTGAATTAGATAATATGAAATTTCTATTTGTAGTTGACCCAATAAAAAATATAAATCCATTAAAAGATTCATCTGCAGCATTAATGCAAGCTTCTTCTAAGAAAAATATAGAAGTATGGACTTGTACTCCTCAAGATCTAGAGGCAAGAGGAGATGAAGTATGGGCATCTTCCATGAGAGCTGGAGTGTGTCCATGGGTTTCTTTTAAAGAAAATAAATGTATCCCTCTTGCTGAATTTAATTGTATTTGGATGAGAAAAGATCCACCAGTAAATGAGGGATATTTATATGCAACTCATCTTTTGGAAGTGGCCGAAAGAAAAGGAGTAAAAGTCATAAATAAGCCTTCCTCATTAAGGGCTTGGAACGAAAAATTAGGAGCATTGAGGTACAGCCATTTAATGGCCCCAACAATAGTTGCTAGTAAAGTAAAAGATCTTATTAATTTTGCACAAATTAATGATGATGTTGTTGTTAAACCACTTGGAGGGAAAGGAGGTCAAGGAGTTATTCGTCTAACTAAGGATTCTCCAGGTATTAAAGCAATGATTGAATTAATAACATCGCAAGAAGAATTACCAGTAATGATGCAAAAATTCATTCCAGAAGTAAAAGAAGGGGATAAAAGAATAATTATTGTTAACGGTGAGCCAATTGGTTCAATTAATAGAATTCCTCAAGGGGGTGACTTTAGGAGTAATTTAGCTATGGGAGGTAAAGCAGAAAAAACAAACCTAACAGCTAAAGAAAGAAAAATTTGTAATGAGTTATCTCAACATTTCAAAGATGAAGGTTTATTCTTTGTTGGTATAGATGTAATAAATGGGATGCTTAGTGAAATTAATGTAACAAGTCCAACAGGATTAAGAGAGATAGAAACTCTATCTAACAAAAGCGTTTCGGAACAAGTAATTGAAAAATTATTAGAAATTATTTAGTAGTTTTGGCAAGAAATATTTGCTTCACTAAAGATTTAAATTTAAGTTGAATCTCTTCAATTTCTTTGTGAGAGATAGAACCTTTTACTAATCCTGAACCAGCCGTAAATTCTAGATTTTGATCAATATAACGTGCTCCTCTTATAGCAACTCTGAATTCTGAATTCCCTTCAGAATCTAACCACCCTATTGGAGAAGCATAATTTCCTCTAGAAAATGATTCAAGTGTGTTTATCCAATTCATTGCTTCCTTTTTAGGAGATCCACAGACTGCTGGAGATGGATGCAAAACTCTAAGCAAATCAAAAGGGCATATATTGTGAATCTTGGCATATACCAAAGTTTGTAAATGACAAATATCTCCAAAAGAAGTTACCTTTAACGAACTTTTTGTATAGTTATTAATCTTTAAAACTTCCAAAGATTTAATTAAATACTCTAATACATAATTATGCTCTTTTATATCCTTAGAGCTTTCCATAAGAGAATTCGGATTTAAATCACTTGATACTGTTCCAGCAATTGCTTCTAAAACCAGATCAGGCTTGCTAAAAGAAAATAATTTTTCAGGCGATGCTCCAAATATAATATCTTTACTATTTCTCCTCCAAACATATCTGCAAGTATTTGGTTGATTAGTTTTTAATTTTTTCAAAATATTTATTAAATTTAATTTATTTTTAAATTCTATTTTGAATCTTGATGCTAAAACTATCTTTTCAAGCTTACCTTCCTCTACTAATTGAATTCCCTTATTTATTAATTGCTTCAGATTATTATTTGATAATTCTAAAGAATTCAAAAAATCATTCATCGAAGGATAATCAAAATTGTTCTTACTTTTTTGAATTTTTGCATTTAAAATCTGTTCCCTTATTGACCAGAGTTCTTCAATTAATGTCCTCAAAGAAGATTTACCCTCTACATGAGCATTCATTCTTAACCAACAATTCTTTTTATTTTTAATAATCAATATTTTAGGTAAAATAACCTCTAAACCAGGGACGTCAAACAAAGAATATTTTTTCTTTAGATTCTCTGAAAAAGAAAAAAAATAAATTATTTTTGAAAGCGCAGAGGTATTCGATTCATCAGTTAAATTTATTAGATTATTAAAGTTCTCGGCACTAAATTCTTTTGCTACTTTAAATTTTTTAGGCCCTTCTAAAGTTAGATATTTACATTTCTCAAGAGCTATATATGATAATTTATTATCCTCCTCCCAAAAAGAAGAGAAAGAATATTTATCAATAAAAAATTCATATAGATCAAATAAATCAACATAAGGTATATCAATACAAATACTTACTAATCCGGTATTTACCCCTTTCTTATCGAAATTGGTAAAAACACCTTCTAAAAAATCTGAAAAGTTTAAATTATTTTTCATCACTTATTGAAAATAACTAAAAATCATGCATTAAAGTAAAAAATGTAACTCAATTTATAAACTATATTTAATAATTATAGTTTTTCTTAACTGCATTAATAATGAATGAAAGAAATAAAAGTTTATGGAAACAAGCAATAAAATGGCCGCTTTATTCAGTAGCAATTTTACCAGTTTTTATTACAGGAGCTTATACCCTCAACTCTTTCAAAAATGTCAAAATATCTAATTTAATAGCATTTACAATCGCGTCAATATTAATACTAATTTGGGAAAATCTAACTAATGATTTATTTGATTCAGAGACGGGAATTGATGAATTTAAATTTCATTCCATTGTAAATCTTGTACGAAGTAAAACACTAGTTTCAATTATCGCTTATACATCTCTATTGATTGGATTATTAGTAGTTGTCATTATTTCAATTTCGACAAGCATAAATGTAATACTATTAGTAGGAGCTTGCTGCTTTTTAGGATATTTATATCAAGGACCGCCTTTCCGTTTAGGCTACCAAGGGTTGGGCGAACCGTTATGTTGGTTAGCTTTTGGCCCCTTAGCATACGCAGCTTCTTTAATAGTATTAAATCCATCAGATATATACATGATTTCTATCCCTTGGAAAGAGTCATTATTACTTGGTTCAGGATCCTCATTGGCAACAACACTAGTACTATTTTGCTCTCATTTTCATCAGATCAAAGAGGATAAAGAACATGGTAAAAATTCACCTTTAGTTCGTTTGGGAGCGAAAAAAGGAGCAAAAATTATTCCTTGGATAGTTTTTATCATTTATGTTTTCCAACTTTTCATAATAATTAATGGATTTATTCCGATACTTTGTATTCTTTTTCTTATAAGTTTTCCACAATCATTAAAGCTTATAACTTTGTTGAAATATTCATATAACAAACCTGAAGTAATAAAAAATTGTAAATTCATTGCTATCAAATTTCAAACGC
>CABZLA010000016.1 GCA_902526435.1 uncultured Prochlorococcus sp.
TAATAACGACAGGATCTAGAGGATCTAATTTTCTAGTTATTGCTTCCTGAATACCAGAAATCACTTTGGATGCTGCCCATATAGCATCTACACCTTCATGAGGTCTCGCACCATGTGCTGATTTTCCTAATATTTCAACTGTAAGTTCCCCTGCCGCTGCTGTTAGACTTCCTTCTTTAATCCCAATAGTCCCTACCAATAAGTCAGGGAAAACATGCACTCCTAAAATTTGTTTTAACCCAATAGTCACGCCATCATCAATCATCCACCTAGCACCACTAGCAATTTCTTCAGCAGGTTGAAAAATTATTCTTGTCCCAAATTTAAGGTTTAAATCCTTAATAATTTTCGCCACACCCAAACCAATACATGTATGTAAATCATGTCCACAAGCATGCATGATGCCATCAATTTTTGAAGAAAAACTTAAATTAGTATTCTCGTATATTGGAAGGGCATCCATATCAACTCTCAAACCAATAAAACCCTTATCTTTTGGTCCGAAATCAGCTACAACCCCAGTTCTTCCAACTGATTCTGTAACTCTCCCACCAATATTTTTAAGATAACCACTTATTAAAATTGCCGTTTGATTTTCTAAGCCACTTAATTCTGGATGAGCATGAATGTGCCTCCTCATATTAATAAGTTCATCCTTGAATGAATCAATTTTTTTTAACAATTTATCTCTTTCCATTTATTATTTCAGAGCTATAAATTTCATCAAATCTTTCGTTGGTTTTTGAGGCCATCTGCGAACGTTTATTAACCATTCCTCATCAGCATATCTTGAATCTAATTCCGTAACTGCAATCCAATTACTTTCAGCTTCACCAGACATCCCTTTTGACCACTCTAAAGCTGTTAAAGCAGCTCTTGCATCGGCAAAAGTTGGATAACGTCTGATCAAATTTTTTAATTCTTTTTCACTCTCTTTCATATTTCCTAATTCGTAATCCGCCAAAGCCATACTTGATCTTGCCATAGCAAAACCAGGATTTGATTCTGAAGCTTTAGAAAACAAATTCCTTGCACTCTGCCAATTTGACAAAGACCCTTCAACATTAGCAAAATTATATAAAGCAGAAAAATTATCTTTATCTTTTGAGATTACATATAAATAATCAGTTTTTGCCTGTAACCAAAGCCCTAAAGATTCTTCTGCTATCCCTCTGTTAATATAAGGATCAACCTCACTTGGATCTAACTCAATGGCTTTATCTTGATCCTCTATTGCACCTTCAGGATCACCATTAACAAGTTTTATATTTCCTCTATTACTTAAAGCTGCTGCATCATTAGGATATAATTCCAAATACTTATTCCATTGCTTTAACGCGAGATTAAATTCTCCACTGGAGCTTAAATTTAACGCATTTGTAAATAAATCTTCCTGTGGGCTTAGTGAATAACTGGGAGTGACGTACACAATATTGATTAAAAAGCAAATCAATAAAAGATAAAGTTTAATCTTTCTAATACTTTTCATTTCTGGAACTAATGTATTTTTTTCCTAAAGATGTAAGTTTTCTTCCTCGTGGAGTTCTCATAATAAATCCAATTTGAATTAAATATGGCTCAACTAAAAACTCTAACATTGATGGTTCCTCTCCCAAACCTGCAGCAATTGAATCTAAACCAATCGGATTATTATTATTAAGGTTTAAAAAGGACATAAATTTCCTATCTATGTTATCCAAACCTTTATTATCTATTTTTTGAGAATTTAAAGCTTTTTCGATTATCTCAAAAGAAATTTTATTTGTATTTTTTATAACCTGAGCATAATCTCTTACTCTTTTTAATAATCTCAAGGCAATTCTTGGAGTACCTCTAGAAATCTTTGCTAACGCGCTACAAGCATCATTTTCTAATTGAAGATTTATCAAAGTAGCAAAATTAAAAATTATTTGATGCAATTCATCATTTGAATAAAATTCAATTTTGTGACATAGTCCAAATCTATCTCTAAGAGGAGCACTAATTGAGGCGAGTTTTGTTGTAGCCCCAATCAAAGTAAATTTCGGTAGATTAATTGTTCTGCAGCGAGTCCCTCTATTAGCTCCCATTGTTAGATCCAATCTAAAATCCTCCATTGCAGAATATAAAAGCTCTTCAGTTAGTTTATTTAAACGATGTATTTCGTCAATAAATAAAATCTCTCCTTCTTTTAATCCAAGAAGTAATCCCACAATATCCCTTGGCCTTTCAATTGAAGGTGCACTTGCTATTTTACATTTTGTATTCATCTCATAAGAAATTAATAAAGCTAATGTAGTTTTTCCTAAACCTGGTTGGCCATATAAGAGTGTATGTTCTAAGGCTTCCTTCCTGTATTTAGAAGCCTTAATAGCTATTTTTAATGAAGTTTTAATTTGCTCTTGTCCAATAAATTCTTTAAAGGAATTCGGCCGAGCTAAATTTGAGTTTTTGTTTATTTTTTCTTCAGCAATTATCTTTGAATCAACTAACCTCAGCTCTTTTCTTGAGCGAGGAATATTAGATTCATCTAAACTTGAAGAAATTATTGCCATAATTAAAGATTAATGGCAATTGTTCTTTAGGGAAAGATTTTTTACAACTGCAATGGCAAAAGTTTCAAACAAAGCGAATAAAATCATAAAAAAAGAAGCGGTTTTTAAACGACTTTCAGAAAATCGATATGTAAAATTTCAGTATGAAATACTTGAAACAATCGAAGCTGGAATTGAACTTTTAGGAACTGAAGTAAAATCTATAAGAAACGGCAATGTAAATTTAAGAGATGGGTATTGTTCTTTCAGAGATGGTGAAATACTTTTATTAAATGTTCACATATCACCACATAAAAATGTGGGCCCTTTTTTTAATCATGACCCATTACGAAATAGAAAATTATTGTTGCATAAGAAAGAAATAGTAAAGCTTAAATACAATACTGAAAAAAAGGGATTAACTATTATTCCCTTATCTATTTATTTAAAAGGGTCATGGATAAAATTAACCGTTGGAATTGGTAAGGGAAAAAAATTACATGATAAAAGACAAGCCGATAAACAAAGGGATATTAAAAGAGAAATAAAAACTGCCCTTAAGAGATAACAAAGGATATATTCCTTAAGATAATTTAATCAGAGTCTAAACTAACTGAATCGGGAGGAGGGGAAGGATCTGGATCAGCAATTAACATATGCTGCAAGACAGTTTCAGGCCTTTCGCTATCTCTCCAGCGAATTCTATAAGCAGGCATCTTAGTACCTCTACTTGTAGTTTGTTCAACTGGTTCCATAACCCAGCCTCTTCTTGATCGGCCTTGAGGATTTCTTTTCACTACTGCATCTGCGTGCTTGAAGCGGAAACCAACACGTTCACCACTCATTTAAAAATTTTCGTATTGGATCAATTTTTATTTTACTTCATTCGAGGTTAATTTTTCAGATTTAGTAGAACTTATTTCTGGTTTTAACAATGGGAAGGGTATGACATCTCTAATTGAAGGACTATTTGTAAGTAACATGATAAGTCTATCTATTCCAATTCCTAAACCTCCTGTAGGCGGCATACCTATTTCCAAAGCTTGTAAAAAATCTTCATCAATACAATGTGCTTCAAGATCACCTGCATCTCGCAAAGATTGCTGTAATTGCATTCTCTGTCTTTGATCAACTGGATCTATTAATTCGCTAAATGCGTTAGCAAGTTCGCGGCCTGCAATAAATAACTCAAATCTCTGAACCATCTCTTTATTTTCAGGATGAGGTCTTGCAAGAGGAGAGATTTCAATTGGATAATCGATTACAAAAGTTGGTTCGACGAGTTTAGATTCAACCTTTTGCTCAAACACTTCATTTAGAAGTCTGCCTAAGGTATTTATTTTTGGAGAAATTTCAATATTAATTTCCTCTAAATCCTTCATAGCTTTATTCAAATCACCATTAAAAGAATCAAAATTAATCCCTGTATATTCCATAACAACATCTTTCATTGATATTCTTTTCCATGGCTTTGAAAAATCAATTAACTTTTCTTGATAATTTATAACTAAGGAATCACAACAACTTAGTACAATATTTCTGATCAACTCTTCAGTTAAATTCATCATATCAATGTAATTAGAGAAAGCCTGATATATTTCCACTGAGGTGAATTCAGGATTATGCTTTGTACTTATCCCCTCATTACGAAAAATTCGTCCTAACTCATATACTTTTTCAAACCCTCCTACCACCATTCTTTTAAGATGTAATTCCGTTGCTATTCTTAAATACAATGGTATATCTAAAGTATTATGATGAGTAATAAATGGCCTAGCTTCAGCCCCTCCAGCCTCAGATTGTAGTATAGGTGTTTCTATCTCTAAAAAATTTTTTTCATCCAACCACCTTCTTATTAAACTGATACACTTTGCTCTTGTTTTAAATACATTTTTTGACAAAGGATTAACTATTAAATCCAGATATCTTTGCCTATACCTTTTTTCTATATCTGTTAAACCATGCCATTTGTCAGGCAATGGCTGTAATGATTTAGACAACATTTCCCACTTGGATACTTTTATTGAAAGTTCGCCTTTATTAGTTTTCTTAATAGTTCCATAAACACCAATCCAGTCTCCAATATCTACGATTTCTTTAAGATCTTCAAAAGAAAGAAGTTTTGCATTAGTTTCAGAATCATCAATAATTTTTTTTTCTAAATAAAGCTGAATTTTCCCTTCTTGGTCAGCAATAGTATAAAAAGCAATTTTTCCCATCACTCTTTTTGCTAAAACTCTCCCCGCTAGAGCAACATCTAAGTTAAAATCTTGACCATTATCTAGATAGGCAAATTTCTCAGTGAGAAATTTAGTAGAATGTGATATTTTAAAAGTTTCTGCGTAGGGTTCAAATCCTTTCTTGACTAGTGTATTAGCTTTTAATAAGCGAGTATCTCTTATTTCAGACAAAATTTAATTCAATATTTATGTTTTATTTAATCAAACTATCAGAATAAGGATCAACTTGCCAAAGATGTTGCTTTTTCACCAACTCTTTGGGAAGCATAACCTATTCCTCTAACAGTAAGTATTAACTCTGGATTTCTTGGATCTGGTTCTAACTTACCCCTTAACCGAGCCACATAAACATCTACAACTCTCAAGTCAGCCGCTCGTCTTGGAGGATATCCCCAAAGCTGCTCTAGTATTTCAGCTCTTGGAACAACCTTACCTGGCTCATCAAACAATAATTCAAGAAGACTAAATTCTGTGTAGGTTAAACTAATTCTTTCTCCAGCCCTAGAAACTTGTCTTCTATTAGTATCAACTACTAGATTTCCAAATTTCATAACTCCTTTTCCAGAAGGAACTTCTTTGGTTTCAGTAACTGTAATACTAGGACCCATACGCCTTAAGATTGTAGCTATTCTGGCTTCTAATTCCTTGGGACTAAACGGTTTTGACAAGTAATCATCAGCTCCTAAATCTAAACCGGCTACCCTTTCAGAGATAGCCTCTAAAGCAGTCAAAAATATTATAGGTACAACTGATTCAGCTCTTATTCTTCTACAAACTGCAAATCCGTCCATTTTTGGAAGCATGACATCAAGAACTATTAAATCAGGAGATTCTCTGTGAAAAGCCTCAATAGCCTCTTCACCGTTAGTGGCTTGGTGTACTTGATATCCTGCTAATTGAAGTCTAGTAACTAATACTTTCAAAACAGCTGGTTCATCATCAACAACTAAAATACTTGCTTTTGACATCGGGAAAATTTTTTTGCTGATATTTCAAGGCAAATTTATTTTGCAATGAAAATCTTATTTATATAATCTAACAATTAAAAATATAACATTATGTACCCTAAATGATAAATCCCTTAAATTTACAAAATTATTTTATTATTGAAAACATCAATTAGTACTTTTTAGAATCTATTATTTGTCTATAAAGCTTATTAATTTGTCCCTTCCTTTTGATTTTTGGAAGAGCCTAAAGAGTAATGAACATATTAATGGGGCTAATAAACCGGTTATAAAGACTTGAGCAAAAATATTTTTAATACTTGGTAAATACAAAAAAATATTATCGTGAGACCAATACTTAATCAAAGCTTGAAAAAAAAATAGCGAACCACAAAAAAAACTTGAAATAGAACAAATTAAACCAAATCTGAAATGTCCTACAAAAACATTATTTGAAACATTTAACTTTCCAAACCATATTCCACATAAAAGCAATCCGGGAATTTGCGTGAAACTAGTATCAAGACTCAATGAATCTAAAATAAGTCCTAAAAATATACCAATTATTAAACCATCAAATGATCCATAAATCATAGACCAAGGCAATAACCAGAATAACGGCCAATAGGGCTGAACTCCCAAGAATTCCAACCAATTAGGATCCCAGAAATAAACTATTGGTATAAATAAAAAGGAAATTAAAGATATTTTTTTTTTAAAGTATTTTCCCATTTAAATATCAACTTTTAAGATTTGTACCCAATCAATTGCTTGAGGTTTTCCTAAAAGCAAAATATTCGCTGTTTTTTTTGCTTTGAGTTCTTCATCAACAGATTGAATAATACCTATGGGAATATTAGGAGGTAATAAAGTACTTGCTGGGGAAGATAAAACAAAATCTCCCACTTTTATATCAATATCCTTATTATAAAAAATCACTTTTGGATAATCATTTCCTGAACCCACTAATAATCCATGCATCTGAATCCTTTCAACCCAAACTCCTACTTTACTTTCAGGAGAAGTTAATAATCTTACAGTCGAAGTAAATAAAGAAGTATTATCTACTCTTCCTAATAAGCCTCCTGGACCAACAACAAAACTCCCAATTTCTACTCCGTCTTTTGAACCTTTATTTAAAATAATTTGCCTCCAAAAACTGCCGGTTTTTCTTGAAATTACATTCGCTGAAATACTTTCAGAATCAGACAATCTCTGTAGAGATAAAATTTCGCGTAATCTTTTATTATCTTTCTCTAGCTGTTTTAACCTGATCAAAAACTCTTGTTCAACACTTTTAGTTAAAACCTCCCTTTGATATTGTCCTGGCCAAAAAGGTTTTGAAATTAAATAATAAAAATCTTTATATAAAGATCCTTTTGATATTCTCACAAAAAACAAGAACGATAAAAATATAAATAAACCCCAATTTTTCTTTTTATTCCACCAACGATTAGTTGATATTCGTCGAATATCTAACATTTAATTAATCTCTAATCGCATTTCTTATAAAATCAGGTGTATCAACAACTCTCTTGAGTTTTTTGAAATCGTCCAATACAACTCCACAACCGTTGACTACGCATAACAATGGATTCTCTGCAATGTGCGTAAAAATTCCTGTTTCATGGCTAAGCAAATCACTAATCCCTCTTACAAGAGCTCCACCTCCAGCGAGCATAATTCCTCTATCAACTATATCTGCCGCTAATTCAGGAGGGGTGCGCTCCAAGGTCCTTTTTACAGCTTCAACAATTTTGTTAAGAGGATCAGCCATAGCCTCTCTAATTTCTCCGGAGGTTAAGGTAATAGATCTTGGTAAGCCAGATAAAAGGTGTAAACCTCTAACTTCTATAGAAGTATTATCAAATTCATCATCTGGAAATGCCGATCCAATTTTGATTTTAATATCTTCTGCAGTTCTCTCACCGACTACTAGATTATGTACTTTTTTAAGATAAATTGCTATCGACTCATTAAGTTCATCACCTGCTATTCTTACAGATTCACTTAGGACCGTTCCGCCTAGACTTAAAACTGCCACTTCAGTAGTTCCACCTCCAATATCAACGATCATAGTTCCAATAGGTTCAGTTACTGGCAATGAAGCTCCTATAGCAGCAGCTACAGGTTCATCAATCAAATGAACCTCTCTAGCTCCAGCTAATCCAGCTTCTCTAACAGCTCTTCGTTCAACACTAGTAACCCCACTCGGAATACCAATAACTATTCTTGGAGCTAAAATTCCCCTACCTTCATTACATTTTTGAATAAAAGTTTTTATCATTTGTTCTGCCGCATCAAAATCGGCAATAACTCCATCTCTCAAAGGTCTCACAGCTCTTATATTACCTGGGGTTCTTCCAAGCATTAATTTTGCTTCTTCACCTACGGCCAAAGGAACACCTTCTTCGAGATCCATTGCTACTACCGATGGTTCTTGTAGAACTACACCTTTACCTGATACGTGAATAAGAGTATTAGCAGTACCCAAATCAATACCAATATCCCTAGAAAATTTAAATCTGTTAAAAATCACAATAAGAAATCTATTAAATAAATAATATATCTATTTTCTCAATACCTCTCAAAAAACTTTTATTTAGTTATGAATAGCTTGCAAAACCTTAGCCAAAAGAATAAAAATGAGTAATATATATAAAAAATACCTTATGGAAATTAACACTATTAATTTGGTTGGTAGAGCTGGAAGAGAACCTGATGTGAGATATTTCGAATCTGGAAGTACAGTTGCCAACTTCACTCTTGCAGTAAATAGAATAAGTAGAGGTGATGAACCTGACTGGTTTAATTTAGAAATATGGGGCAAACAAGCACAAATAGCAGCTGACTATGTCAAAAAAGGTTCTTTAATTGGTATTACAGGAAGCTTTAAAATTGATAGTTGGAAAGACAAGAATACAGGTGAAGATAGATTTAAACCAGTTGTCAGAGTTGATAGGTTAAATTTATTGAGCTCTAAGAAAGATACAGATAATAGCAATTTTTCAAATAATAATAATAATTCTGGAGATATTCCCTTTTAAAATGTATTTTTATTATAAAGTCTCATAAAAAATTTTATTAAAAAATAAACGAATATCAGAATTAGTACAGGTTTAATAATATATTTGATTTGATCTAGATAGGTTTCAATAATTAGATAATTTTCGCCAAATACAAATCCTGCATAAGTTAATAAGGTAACCCATATTAAACTTCCTAAACTAGTCCAAATTAAAAATTTCCTAAGTGGCATTAATTCCATTCCAGCAGGTATGGAAATTAATGTTCTTATACCAGGCACTAATCTACCCCAAAAAACTAACGAAACCCCATATTTATCAAACCAACTCCTGCTTTTAATAAGATCATTAGAAGTTATCCCTATGTATTTGCCCCTTTTATCTAAAAAATTTGATAATCTCTTTTCATTAACTAATTTACCCAAATAATACCAAGGCAGTGACCCTAATATCGTTCCAAATACACCCCAAAAAACCAAAATATAAAAATTTAATTTTTGTTGGTAAACAAAAAATCCACCTAAAGGCATTATTATTTCAGATGGAATCGGGGGGATAATGTTCTCTAAAAACATCGCTAAACATATCGTTAAATAGGCTATTGTTGCATTTGTTTCAACAGCCTTACTAATATATTCGGGAATGGAAGTGAGTAAATTAATAAAAATTAAACTCAAATTTAATATCTATATTGCTCTGGTTTATAAGGTCCTTCAACAGAGACGTTAATATAATCTGCTTGATGTTTAGTTAGTTTTGTTAACTTAGCCCCAATTTTATCTAAATGTAATCTGGCTACCATTTCATCTAAATGTTTGGGTAAAACATAGACCTCTTTTGAGTATTCATTTGACTTATTGAAAAGTTCAATTTGGGCTAATACCTGATTAGTAAAAGAATTACTCATAACAAAACTTGGATGACCTGTTGCACAACCTAAATTAACAAGTCTTCCTTCTGCTAAAAGAATAATTTTATTTCCACTTGGCAAAGTAATATGATCGACTTGAGGCTTAATATTTTCCCATGGGTAATCTTTAAGGGAAGCAACATCAATCTCGTTATCAAAATGTCCAATATTACAAACTATCGCTTCATCCTTCATTTTTATAAGGTTATCGTTAGTTATAACTTGATAATTACCAGTAGCAGTAACAAATATATCTATATCTTCAACAACATCATCCAAAGTGACAACACTAAATCCTTCCATAGCTGCTTGAAGAGCACATATAGGATCAACCTCAGCAACTTTGACTATCGCTCCAAGTCCCCTTAATGATTGAGCGGACCCTTTACCAACATCTCCGAATCCCATCACTAATGCAACTTTTCCTGCAATCATTACATCAGTCGCACGTTTAATACTGTCAACTAAAGATTCTCTACAACCATATAAGTTATCAAATTTACTCTTAGTAACTGAATCATTTACGTTGATAGCAGGAAATGGTAATGCATTTTGTTTTTGTAATTGATACAGTCTTGCAACTCCTGTTGTTGTTTCTTCAGTAACGCCAATAATATTCTCCTTAATACGAGAGTAAAAGCTGCTATCTTCTTGCAATTTAGACCTAATTGATTTGAATAATGCTATTTCCTCTTCGTTACTAGGACTGTTTAAAACTGATAAATCCTTTTCTGCCTTACTACCAAGTATTAATAAACCTGTTGCATCCCCCCCATCATCAAGAATCATGTTTGGAGATTCTGTACCCCAATCTAAAATGTAATGAGTATATTGCCAATACTCATCAAGACTCTCCCCTTTTTTTGCATAGACAGAAATTCCTTGTTCTGCAATAGCTGCAGCCGCATGATCCTGAGTTGAGAAAATATTGCATGAAGCCCATTTAACTTCTGCACCAAGATCAACAAGAGTTTCAATCAAAACAGCAGTTTGTATAGTCATGTGCAAACTACCCGCTATTTTTGCACCTTTTAGAGGCTTATCAGAATGATGCTTATCTCTAAGTGCCATTAATCCAGGCATTTCAGTTTCGGCAATTCTAATTTCTTTGCGCCCGAAGTCTGATAAAGAAATATCTGAAATTACGTGTTTTGGTATAGAGGTTTTTATCGAATTAGCAATAACCATTTCTAAAATATCTTATAATCCAACTATAGGTGCTTTTATATAATTTTGTGTTTGTTGGAAATTTAAAAGAAACAATTCAATTAGGAAATGATTTTGCTCGAGGACTAAATCCAAAATCGGTTATTTTACTACAAGGTCCTATTGGAGCTGGAAAAACTTCATTCGTGCAAGGAATTGGAATAGGCCTATCTATTTCAGAAGATATTACAAGTCCAACATTTGCTTTATCGCATCATTATAATTCTGGAACAATTCCACTCATTCATTTGGATTTATACAGGCTAGAAAATAGTTTGGCGGCAAAAGAATTTTTCATTTCTGAGGAAGAAGAGGCTATACAAAATGAAGCTATAATGGTTATTGAATGGCCGGAATTAATAAAGCCATATTTGAATAATTTTTGGAAAATAGAAATAAGTTACGCTAAAAATTTTGGGAGAAATTATAAAATCTGGGATCCAAAAAATTTATTAACCTTTGAATAGTCTGGTTGTTGCTCAATCGCACCTTCACCAAGACAAGTGAGTAAACCACAAACACTTGCGAACCTTACACAATTTTGTATTTCTGATTCATTTGAAGGATAATCAAACGAAAGTAATTGTGAAATTAATCCAGCTAAAAAAGCATCGCCTGCTCCAGTAGTGTCAATAATTTTTTGCGACTTTAATACTTCAGTCATTCCCTGTACTCCATTTATAAACCACAAAATAGGATTTGCTCCATCTGTAATTATTACATCAGGACGTTTAAACAATCTTTTAGATATTTCCAAAGGATTTTCATTTTCAAAAAATAAAATTGCTTCCTCTTTGGCCAACTTTAAAATATGCGCCTCGTTTAATAAATTCCTAATTAAATCAACTCTCTCCTTTTTACTAGTTTCTGATGAAGAAGTTGCAAAATCCCAAAAAACCTCTCTCCAATTCAAATCAATTATTATTTTTACATCAAATTTATTAGCTAAACTCAATAAAAAGTTGATAGTATCTGCTGATATTGAAGACGATAATATAATTGTTCCACAAACTAAATATTTTGTTTTTGAAAAGAGTTTTTCCAAACTTTTCAAATCTTTTTTAATTTCATTTCTATCTAGAGCTTCATCAGCAAAAACTGTATTTAAGCTTGTATCAAATCCAGAAAAATATCGATCTCCAGAGTCATCTCTATCTACTTTAACTATACGAGTAGGAAGATATTCATCCAATTGCAAAAATTTAATATTTATCTCTAATGCTTTAAATTGTTTAATAAATTTCTTACCAAATTCATCATTTCCTATACGTCCAATAAATGCTGAATCTATTTGGAGTTTTCTCAATGCACAAACTACATTTGCAGGAGCTCCTCCCAAAAAATCCGTAAATCCTTGATTCGTTTTATTCTTGATTCTATCTATTAAAGCCTCTCCAATACAAATAACTTTTGTTTTTTTCATAGACTAAAATTTTTCTAAACTAAGAATAATTAATCAAAAACATTTTTTTTTTTTTTGAATTAAAGTTTAATTAATATTTTTCTTGTAATGCCTTTTAAACAATCCGAATATTGGAAATGGAAAAATTGGGACATATCGTGGTCTTCATCAAAACAATCACCTAATAATGATTTAAATATTTTGTTAATACATGGTTTTGGAGCATCGAAGAGGCATTGGAGACATAATCAAGATTTTCTAGGAAGTATTTGTAATTGCTATTCAATTGACTTACTAGGCTTTGGAGAAAGCAGCCAACCTGGGGCTTTATTAGATTATGAATTTTACAAAGAAAATCATATTAAGTATTCTTTTGACTTATGGGGGAATCAGATAGCTGCATTTTGCAATGAGGTAATTAAATCTCCTGTTTTTTTAGTGGGCAACTCAATAGGTGGAGTTGTCTCTTTAAAAGCTGCTGAAATTCTTAAAGAAACATGTCGTGGACTAGTTTTAATTGACTGTGCGCAAAGAACAATGGATGATAAAAGACTAAAGAGAAGTAATATTTTAATGAACTTTTTACGTCCGGTAATAAAAACATTAGTAAGTAAAAGAATTATTAGTAACACTCTCTTCGAAAGGGCTGCCAATCCAGCAATAATAAAACAAATACTTAAAAAAGCATATCCCTCAGGAAAAAATATTGATGAGGAATTAATAGAAATTTTATATAACCCCTCTCAAAGAGAAAATTCGAAGGAAGCATTTCGCGGATTTATCAATCTTTTTGATGATTATCTTGCAACAGATTTATTTGATAAAGTTAATGCTCCAATTCAGTTGATTTGGGGAGAAAAAGATCCCTGGGAATCTCTCGTTGAAGCTAAGTTTTGGAAAGATAATTTTAAAAATATAAAAAGACTAGATGTTATTAAAGGAGCTGGTCATTGTCCTCATGATGAAAATCCTGAAGAGACTAATAAATTAATATATGAATTTATTCAAGATACGAAATAAGCTTCTACGCTTTCGCTCAGTCTTCTTAAACCTCTTAGACCATCTCTCTCTAAATTTCTTACCCTATCTCTACTAATACCTAAAACACGTCCAATACCTGTTAAGGACATTGGTTCGTCTCCATCCATACCATACCTCATTCTTAAAACTCTACATTGCAAATCAGGTAATTGATGAAGAAGTGAATGTAAATCACCTCTCATACAGTCCATTTCGATTTGCTCATCTGGTAGATCTTCTCCTCCAGCTAACAAATCTAGTAAAACCGTATCTTCACCATCACCAACTTTTGTTTCTAAACTGACTGGCTGCCCAGCTTTACACATTAAATCTTTTACGTCATCCTCTGGCAACTCAACATATTTGGCAAGTTCGCTTATTGTGGGTGTTCTTGACATTTCTTGACTCAACTCTCTTTGACCTTTTTTTAACTTATTAAGCATTTCTGTAATATGGATTGGCAATCTAATAGCTCTACTTTTTTCCGCAATAGCTCTTGTAATACCTTGTCTAATCCACCAATATGCATATGTTGAAAATTTGTATCCTCTAGCAGGATCAAATTTTTCTACACCTCTTACTAGTCCAATTGTTCCTTCTTGAATCAAATCAAGAAGTTCCATGTTTCTTTTTGTATATTTTTTTGCAACACTAACTACTAGTCTTAAATTTGCAGCAACCATTCTTTCCTTGGCTCGCTGACCAGCTCTCAGTCTTTTTTTAATTTGTGAAGTAGATAAATTTAACTTTTCAGCCAATTCTTCAGCGGTAGGTTTATTATCAGTCAATTCTATTATTTCAATTTCAGCTCTCTCAACTTGCATGTATTCTTGTACTTGCCTACCTAAAGTTATTTCTTGTTCGTGTGATAATAATGGAACTCTTCCTATATCTCTCAAATAAGATCTAACCAAATCTACATCGTTGCTTGATTTTAAAGATGAAATAGTAGCTAATTTATTCTCAACTAATGTTTCGGATGACATAAAAGTTAATGTTGTTTTGTAAACAATACCATTAAGAAATGTAAAGTTAAACAAAAAAATCCACAATTAAGCAAAAATGAGAATAAATACCTAGTGATTTTATAAAATTGAAGAATTAAGTAGCCAATTTGCAGTACTAAGGTAGATAAACACCCCAGCAATATCTGTCACAGTGGTTATAAAAGGGGAAGACATTAATGCAGGATCTAAACCCATCCTGTCGAAAAGTAAGGGGAGAATAGCTCCGGCAGTTGCAGCTAGTGTTGTTATTGAAATCAAGCTAATTCCAACTGCGAATGCAATTAATGGTCCCTCGCCTTGCCACCAAGCAAAGGGGAAAACTACCAGCATCATTAAAATTCCCAACAGAGCACCAGTTATGGCCTCTTTAACCACTGCCTTAAATGCTCCTAATGATTTCAATTTTTGAGTACTTAAACCCCTTATAACGACTGTTGAGCTTTGAGCTCCAACATTTCCTCCTGTACCTATAAGCAATGGGATAAAAGCGGCTAGTAAAACTATTTCTTTTAAAATCTGATCATTCATTGCAATAACTTTGGTAGTTAACCCATTAGCTAAAACTAAAATTAATAACCATAGAATCCTCCTTCGAGCAATCGTAAATAAACCACTTTGAAAATAATCATCCTCATCACCAAGCTGAACAGCGCCCGCAGCATAAATATCTCTAGTGGCTTCTTGTTCAATAACATCAATCAAATCATCGACAGTAACAATGCCAACTAATCTTTTTTCTTTATCTACAACAGGAAGGGCTAAAAAATCATATCTTTGAATTGCTCTCGCTACATCTTCTTGATTAGTATTAGTAGAAATATTAACGACATCTTTTGTCATAACCTCGCCAATAGGCCTGGTAGGTTCTGCTGTAACAAGATCTCTTAAGGATAAAATTCCAGTTAGATGTCTCTCTTTATCCGTAACATACAAACTATAAATTGTCTCTGTAAAAGCAGCCCTTTTTCTTACTATAGACAAAGCCTCTTCAGCAGTTTGCATTTCTTTTAAATCTATGAATTCAGTAGTCATTAATCTGCCAGCTGTTTCAGGCTCATAACCTAATAATTCTGCTGTTACTTTTCTTTCGCCAGGACTTAGTGCTGATAGAAATTTTCGCACAACTTTTGCGGGTAATTCGTCAAAAAGTTGAACTCTATCATCAGGAGACATTTTTTCAACTATTTCCAAAACCTCTCCAGAACGAAGTCTATCTAGTAATGTTTGCTGAACTATTGGATCTAGATACTCATAAACCTCGATTGCCTCATTTTTTTTTAATAACCTAAACGCGAGAGCTTGCAGTATTAAGGGAAGACTACCAATTGCATCAGCGATATCAACGGGCTGGGAAGGTTCTAGTAATAATTTGGCTTCATCATAATTTCCTGCAACTAGAAATTCCTCAAGCTTTATTGTGATCTTTCCACGCGTAGTTAAATCCGAAGATAAAGAGTTTACTACCTCGATATTATTATTTTCTTCCATGATATTGCTCTTAATCGAAGTGACATTAATATTATATAAAATTAGGTAAATTTTCTACTTAATTGAAATCCAATATACATTATTATTAAATTCAAAATAACAATTACATTCAAATAAAGAAATAACTTTATATAGTAACCTTGGATAATAAATTGATATAAAAAATCAACAAACCCACTAAAAGATGTAAAGCAAGAACAGAACCCACTTAATAAAATTTCTCTTTTTGACTTGCTAATTGACCTTGAGACAAAGAAGCCATATAAAAAAGAACCTACAATAGAAATAAAAAAATTATTATCAAAATAAAACCTTAAAAATGTCGCAAAATATGCAGTTAATAATAAATTTAATAAATATTTTTTATTCAACTTATCCAGATCGAAGTAATAAAATAACCTAAACAAAAAAATGAAAAAGATAATAGAAATACTTCAGCATAATAAAGCAATGATTTAAAATATTTTCTTTCTTGAATCAAATGAAATAACTGATATATAAAAGAAGAAAATGTACTTAAACAACCTAAAAAACCAACATAAAAAAATAATATTAAATTCTTATTTGTTATATTTAAACTAACGAAAATACCTAAAAATAAAGATGCTAAAACATTTACTATTAAAATATTATTAGAAGTAAATATTTTCTCTCTTCCAGAAATATATTTTATAAACATTCTTACAATTAACCCTAAAGTACTTCCTGCCAAAACATGAACAACACTATCTAGTTCCAAACTCTATATTTTAATCCAACCCCTTTGAGTTCTATTAGGATTTTCAATAAATCTATTTGTTAGCAATTCTACTCGTGCCCAATTATCATTTTCATTGACTGCCCATTTTTGTAAAACTAATAGTGAAGAACCGGTATTAAGAACCAACAATCTTTTAGCATTAATTTTAGGAAAAGTATAAAGTGAACAATTTGCATTTAGGATGATTTCCTTGGAATTATTAAGAATATAGTATTCATTCAAATTCCTTTGTATTCCTCCTGCCGGCAAGGTGATTGGACCAATCAGAGCGAATCCGATTAAACAAATATTTTTTATCATATTTTTCATCATATATCTAATGTCGCCATATCTAAATTCGCACTATGGGTTTCAATAAACTCTCTTCTTGGTGCGACTTTATCTCCCATCAAAATATTAAATATTCTATCTGCTTCTAAAGCGTCTTCAATTTCTACTCTTTTCATCATTCTGGTCTGAGGATTCATTGTTGTATCCCATAATTGTTTCGGCATCATTTCACCTAAACCTTTAAATCTCTGAATATTATAATTGGCTTTTTCTCCAAAATCTTCTATGGTTTGCTTCAATTGATTTTCGTTATAGCAATATTTATGATTTTTACCTCTTTCAACTTTATATAAAGGGGGACATGCAATGTATATAAAACCTTTTTCAACGAGATCCCTTTGATATCTATAGAAAAAAGTTAATAGTAAGGTTCTAATATGTGCCCCATCTACATCTGCATCCGTCATAATTACTACTCGATGATACCTTAGAGAATTTATATTAAACTCTTCACCCTTTATACCCAATCCCAAAGCAGTTATTAGTGATTGAATTTCTGTATTTTTATATATTTTTGCATCATCTGTTTTTTCAATATTTAATATTTTTCCTCTCAAAGGTAAAATTGCCTGAAATCTCCTATCTCTTCCTTGTTTAGCTGAACCTCCAGCGGAATCACCCTCAACTATATAAATCTCTGAACCTGAGGGATCTCTTGAACTGCAATCTGCCAATTTGCCAGGCAAAGTTGAACTTTCAAGAACACTTTTTCTCCTTACTAAATCCCTCGCTCTTTTCGCTGCTTCTGCTGCATTAAAAGATTGAATTGCTTTTTCTAGAATTAAATCAAATACATTAGGATTAAATTCCATATACTTTATTAATGATTCGCCTATAAGCGAATCAACAATCCCTCTAACTTCAGTATTTCCCAATTTTGTCTTTGTTTGACCTTCAAATTCCGGTTCTGGAACTTTTACAGATAATACGACTGTTAAACCCTCTCTAATATTTTCTCCTGACAAATTTTTATCAACTTCTTTTCTTTTACCTCTTTTTTTCGCGATGGCATTAAAAGTTCTAGTCAAAACAGTTTTTAAGCCATCTATATGTGTGCCGCCATCTATTGTTCTGATATTATTTGCAAATCCTAATATATTATCTGAATAAACATCCGAGCACCATTGTAAAGCTGCCTCCACGTAAACATTATCTTTTTGTGAATCGACATAAATGACCTCAGAATGAATTGATTCCTTTTCTTTGTTTATATACTCAACATATTGTTTAATACCGCCATCATATAAATAAATTTCTTCTTTGAAAGAACCGTCCGATAAATTTTGCCTCTCATCTCTAAATATAATTTTGACGCCGCCATTAAGATATGCCAATTCTCTCAATCTTGAGGATAAAAGAGCATAATCAAATTCAATACCATCAGAAAATATCGATGTATCTGGCTTAAAACAAATTGTTGTACCCTTTTTTAATGGTTTATTTTGTTGTTTTTGGGATTTTAATTCACCTTTTGCAATGCCTTTCTCAAATCTTTGATTGAATTCATTACCATCTCTTAAAACAGTAACATTCACCCACTCACTTAGAGCGTTAACAACAGATATTCCGACACCATGTAATCCACCAGAAACCTTATATCCACCACTTCCAAATTTACCCCCTGCATGAAGAACAGTTAGAACAGTTTCGAGAGCACTTTTACCTGTTCTTGGATGTATATCTGTAGGAATACCCCTACCATTATCTGAAATCAAAGCTGATCCATCTTCTTTCAGAACTATCTCAATATGATCACAATGACCAGCCAGGGCCTCATCTACAGAATTATCTACGACTTCATATACTAAATGATGAAGCCCTCTTGGACCAGTAGAACCAATATACATTCCTGGTCGTTTACGAACAGGTTCTAAACCCTCTAAAACCTGTATCTGATCAGCACCATAGTCATTGGAGATTTTATTAGATCTTTTTTCCTCACTCATTTAATATAAAAAATAAAATTAAACTTTTAAAATGTTATTTTTAAAAGGTGTTGCATTAAATTTACCATCGGTATAAGAGAAAGGCTTGAAGTAAATGCAAAATTTAATCACTTTAATCATATGAATTGAATATTTCTTCAAAAAAATCACATATGTTCCAACCAAAACCATTAGTAATAGTTTTAATAGGGCCTACAGCGAGTGGCAAAACTGAGCTAGGAATCGAAATTGCTAAATATTTTAATCTCAATATACATAATGTCGACTCAAGACAACTTTATCGATTTATGGACATAGGTACAGCAAAGCCAACTAAAGAACAACAAAAAATAATAAAGCATTTTTTAATAGATCTTGAAGAACCTTCTAGCCAAGTAAATGCAAAACAATTTCAAGAAATTGCAACCAAATCAATAAATCGAGAACTAAATCAAAAAAAAATTCCTTTTCTAATAGGCGGGAGCGGGCTATATATGAATTCAATAATTAAGGGATTCTTTGCACCGGATGTACCCCCTCAAAAAGCTTTAAGATCACAATTCGGCAAACTAGGTCAAGAAAAATGTTGGGAACTTTTAAAAATTTGTGATCCTGCCTTAACAAAAAAAATCAATTGCGCTGATCAAGTAAGAACGATAAGAGCTTTAGAAGTCTTTTATGTAACAGGTAACCCAATATCATCTCAAAAATTCCAGAACCCTCCCCCATGGAAAATATTAGAATTAGGTCTATATAGAGAAGATTTAAAAGAACGTATTTTCAAAAGGACAAAAAATATGTTTGAATTTGGAATTATAGATGAGACTAAAGAGATTATTAATAAATATGGATCAAAGTTACCTTTACTAGAAACGATTGGATATAGGGAGGCCAAAGATGTAATAAAGGAAAATTTAAAAATTGAAAAAGCTATTGAACTAACTACAACAAAAACAATCCAATTTGCCAAGAGACAAAAAACATGGTTCCGTAATAAAAACAATCCAATATGGCTTAATAACAAAAACCTACTAAAAGATGCAATAATCAATATAAAGTATGCATTACGCTAACTTTATAAAATAAGTAGATCTTTTCATCATCAAAACAATCATTTTAAAAAACTGAATGCCACCACGTCCACGCTTTGATCGCCGCGCTCCTGTTAGAGAGCTCCCAAATATTAACGAAAGAATAAAATACCCTCAACTAAGAGTTGTTGATTCAGATGGGAAGCAATTAGGAGTTATTGATAGAATAAAAGCACTAGAAATTGCTGATCAAAGAGGACTTGACTTGGTTTTAGTAAGCGAGAAAGCTAATCCACCTGTATGTAGGATTATGGATTATGGAAAATATAAATTTGAACAAGAAAAAAAAGCAAAAGAAACAAAGAAAAAATCTCACCAAACTGAAGTTAAAGAGGTGAAAATGAGATATAAAATTGATAAGCATGATTATGATGTAAGAATAGGTCAAGCTGTGAGATTTTTAAAATCAGGAGACAAAGTTAAATGTACAGTTTTTTTTAGAGGTAGGGAAATTCAGCATTCAAATTTAGCAGAAACACTCCTTTTAAAAATGGCTAATGATTTAGAAGAACAGTCAGAAGTTCAACAAAAGCCAAAAAGGGAAGGTAGAAATATGATTATGTTTTTAAGTCCTAGAAAAACACCTTTAATAAAAAAAGAAGAAGGGTGAATTAAGGAAATTTAACAATACGAAATTGATTCAAAAATTTTGATGGATGTTAAAGTATCACTAATGAACATAAATGAAATTAATTAGGTTTTTTCTAAAGTGAGATTTCATATTCAACAAGAAATTGATATTCCGGCATCTACACAGTTATATAATCAAATTTGCTTTGCAATTGCAGCTAGATATTATCCTCCAGGTCATCGCTTGCCTAGTACTAGACAATTAGCAATGCAAACAGGATTGCATCGCAATACTATAAGTAAAGTTTATAGACAACTAGAAACGGACGGAGTCGTTGAAGCTATAGCAGGATCTGGGATTTATGTGAGAGATAATCTTCAAAAAGGAGATCTTAAAAAATCTTTTAATTCAAAAAACAATTTAAATACAACTCCTGATCTAGAGGCAAAAAAAGCAGTCGATAAATTAATCAAACTTGGATGCACTCTTCAAGAAACAAGAAATCTGTTGACTAATGAAATTGATTGGCGTATTAAATGTGGATCAAGAATAATAGTTAGTACCCCTCGGGAAGATATAGGGGCCTCTATGTTAATTGCAGAAGACCTGTCTCCAAACATCAACGTCCCAGTAGAAGTTGTCCCTATGGAAGAATTAGAAAAAGTTCTTTGCAACTCCAATATTGGGACAATTGTTACAAGTAGATATTTTTTACAACCTTTAGAAAAGGTAGCAAAACAATTTAGGGTTAGAGCTATTGCTGTAGATTTGAGCGACTTTCAGAAAGAATTAAAAATAATCAAAGAATTAAAACCTGGAAGTTGTGTAGGTATTGTAAGTATAAGTCCTGGCCTATTAAGAGCTGCAGAAATTATCATACATAGCATGAGAGGAAGTGATATAGTAATTATGAATACTATCTCAGATAACAGTAGTAGATTATTAGCCCTTTTAAAAGCTTCCAATTATATAGTGTGCGATGGACCTAGTTTATCCCTTATTGAAAATACTCTGTTAAAGAATCGTTCTCAATTGATGAGAGTACCACAAATTATATGCGCAAAAAATTATTTAAGCGTAAAAACTATAAATCATTTAAAAACCGAGTTAGGAGTTATTAATTAATTCATCATGCTAAGAACTTTAAAGTCAGATATTGAAATAATAAGAGAGAGAGATCCTGCAGCAAGAGGAATTTTAGAAATTTTTCTTTGCTATCCTGGTTTCCAATCAATTATTGTTCATAGGTTTACACATAAATTATGGTTATTAAAGTTACCCTTAATTCCGAGATTAATAAGTCACTTAAATAGATTATTCACAGGAATAGAAATACATCCAGGTGCCAAAATCGGGGAAAAAGTTTTTATAGATCATGGCATGGGTGTTGTCATTGGCGAAACAGCTGAAATTGGTAATAACTGCTTACTTTATCAAGGAGTTACATTAGGAGGAACTGGTAAAAGTCATGGCAAAAGGCATCCAACATTAATGGAGAATGTTGTAGTAGGGGCAGGAGCAAAAGTTCTAGGTTCAATAATAATTGGGCAAAATACTAGAATTGGCGCAGGATCAGTCGTTGTTCGTAATGTCGAAGAAAATAGTACTGTTGTTGGAATACCAGGAAGAGTAGTTCATCAAAGTGGTGTAAAAGTTAATCCTTTAGCACACTCTGCTTTACCAGATGCTGAAGCTAATGTAATTAAAAATTTAATGGATAGAATAGATCAGCTTGAAAATCAAATACTTAAACTACAAAACACCTCTCAATCTTTAGTAAATTCAGAATCTATTGATATTTCTAAAGTTGGCAATGCACAAAATCTAAAAGACAAAGAAATAATAGAATTCTTAGGAGATGATTAATTTCGGATTAATTATTAGTTTCTTTTTCACTTTTAGGTTGAAACATAAACATCGAATAAATGACATTTCTTCTCATATTAGTCATCATTTCAAGAAACATATCATAACCTTCATTTTTATATTCAATCAAGGGGTCCTTTTGACCATAACCTCTTAATCCTACAGATTCTCTTAAAGAATCCATTGATTGAAGATGTTCTCTCCATAAATTATCAATTTGTTGAAGTATAAAAAACCTTTCAGCTTCCCTCATTAAACCTGGACGAAATTTCTCTATTTGAGCCTCCTTCAAATCATATGCAATACGTAATTGCTCTTGAAGGTAATTT
>CABZLA010000017.1 GCA_902526435.1 uncultured Prochlorococcus sp.
GTTCCAAAAAAAGTTTTCACACCTTTGATTTTTTTAGTCTTATTCTTTGAGTTATTGGTAAAAGTTTCAGCCTCTTTTATAACTAATTCAGTAATCATAGCCTCCTTTAAAGAGAGATTATCTGTGTTTTGAAGTATTTCTATCATTCGTTTAGAGTATTCTCTTTTGTCTGTTTGAGCCCTTAATGCCCAAACGGCTGGCCCCCTACTCGCATTTAAAATTCTTTTTTGGATTGCAGTTTCATCAGCTAATTGTCCAATGATTCCACCTAAAGCATCAACCTCATGGACTAATTGACTTTTTGCTGGCCCACCTACAGCTGGATTACATGGTTGCCAAGCAATCCTATCTAAATTTATTGTAAATAACGCAGTAGAAAATCCTAATTTTGCTGTCGTAATTGCAGCTTCACAACCTGCATGTCCCCCTCCAATAACAATAATGTCAAAAGACTCATTTGGGGATTGTGGATCTTTCATTATCGTGATGATTAGTTGGCTAAGTTTCTAAATCTTGTAAATTGGGGTTCAAATAATAATTTAACAGTTCCAACAGGACCGTTTCTGTGTTTCGTGACAATAATTTCAGTTATTCCTCTATCTTCAGTCTCTGGATTGTAATACTCATCTCTGTAAATCATTAATACTAAGTCGGCATCTTGTTCTATAGATCCGGATTCTCTAAGGTCACTTAACATAGGTCTTTTATTTGTTCTTGATTCAACTCCTCTACTTAATTGAGATAAAGCAACTACTGGTACTTTTAACTCTCTTGCCATACTTTTGAGACCTCTAGTGATACGAGATAGCTCTTGAACTCTGTTATCAGGTGTTGTACCCTCCATTAGTTGTAAGTAGTCAATAACTATTAAACCAAGTTCTTTTTTCTGCTCAGCTATTAATCTTCTGCATAGAGACCTCATTTCTAAAACACTTAAATTAGGCTTATCATCAATAAAAATTGGCAGTTGCCCTAAAGAGTTAATTCCTTCTCCGAGTAAAGGCCATTCTTCTTGCTGTAGTCTTCCGGTTCTTAATCTTCCGCTTTCTATACCTACTTCCATAGAAAGTAATCTATATGTAAGTTGTTCTTTGCTCATCTCAAGGCTAAATACACAAACTGGAAGATCCTGAGATTGAGCTACATTTTTTGCTAGGTTTAAAACCATTGAAGTTTTTCCCATTGAGGGTCTTCCTGCCACAATTATTAGATCACTCCTTTGAAAGCCTTGAGTCATCGCGTCAAGGTCATAAAAATTTACTGGAATACCAGCTACAGATGTTCCTAATGATCTGGACTCTATTTCATTAAAAGTACTTGTAAGAATTTCTGCCGCTTGGGTCAGACCTTTTGTCGGTTTTTCCTGACTAATTTCAAAAATTTTCTGTTCTGCCTTATCTAAAACTTCATTGGTTTCTTGTGTTTGATCAAATCCTAGTTGAACAACCTCATTCCCTGATCGGATGAGTTGTCTCCTTATAAATTTATCACTAATTAAATTAGCAACTTGTTCTATTGAAGCTGTTGAAGAAACATTTTCTACAAGTTCTACTAATTTAGAATTACCTCCAATCTTTTCAAGTGATCCATTGTCAGCAAGCCATGCACTCATTGAAGTTAGATCTGTAGGTTTGCCTTGTGTATGCAACATTAAGGCGGTTTTATATATCTCTTGATGAGCATTTATATAAAAGGCTTCTGGTTTAATCAAGTCTGCAATCCTTCCTATCGCATCAGGATCAAGTAAAATTCCTCCTAAAACAGCTTCTTCTGCTTGAATATTTTGGGGAGGAACTAAACCAGCGTTTTCATTATTAAAGTCTTTTTTAAAATTCTTATTAGACCCATTATTTGAAAAAGGAACTGAAACCATGTACTTAAAGACTTAGATATATACTCTGACTACTTTTCCAAATAATGCAACAAAGTTATTAACTTGTTACTTCAATGTTTACTTCCGCACTTACTTCTTGATGTAGTTTTATCTTTGCAACGAAAGAACCTAAATTATGAATATCTGGGACAGTTATGTCTCTCCTATCAATATCTTTTTTCGTAGCTGCCTCTATAGCTTCAGCAACATCTCCATTAGTAACAGTTCCAAAAAGGACACCATCTTCTCCAACTTGTTTTTTGATTGTAAATCTACCAATAGTTGCTAGTGCGGTTTTAAAGTCAATAGCTTCTTGTTTTACTTTCTCTGCAGCAATTTTTTCTTTTGCTCTTTTTCGTTCAATTTGTTTCAGAATTGAAGGAGTTACGTTAGCTGCTTTACCAAATGGTAATAAAAAATTCCTTGCATAACCTGGGGCTACTTCTACCACATCACCATCTCTACCAAGAGTGGCGACTGATTCTGTTAAAACGACTTTTACTCTTTTAGCCATGAAAATATTTATTTATATATTTAATAATAAGACCTAGAGGGTAATTTTACTTTTTTTGCGAATCCTAATTTGGCAAGAATCTTAATATGTTCCCATGTTAAATCAATTTGCCCTCTAAACAATCCTTGTTTAGCTGAATTAGGAAATGCATGATGATTATTATGCCATCCTTCGCCAAATGTTAAAGCTGCAACCCAAGCATTATTTTTTGATTCATCGCCACTTTCAAAAGGAGCTTTTCCCCAACAATGGGTAGCTGAGTTTACTAACCACGTAATGTGATAAACCACTACAAGTCTTAGAGGTATTCCCCATAATACTAATGCCCATCCTCCAACACCTAATTTTTGCCCTATCGCAAACAAACATAAACCAATAGGAATTTGTAAAAAGAGAAAATATTTATTAAGGAACCTATAGTATGGATCTTTAATTAAATCTGCACTTAATTTTGGTACTGCTTTTAATGCCTCAACATCTTTAAACATCCAACCCATGTGACTCCACCAAAATCCTCTCTTACTATTATGATGATCAACTTCTGTGTCTGAGAAAGAGTGGTGGTGCCTGTGTAGACCAACCCAATCTATTGGTCCATGCTGGCAGCTGATAGCTCCACATGTAGCAAAGAATCTCTCTAACCATTTTGGGACAACAAACGATCTATGGGAAAGTAAACGATGATAACCTAAAGTGACTCCAAGACAAGCAGTTAACCAGTAAAAGAAAAATAATGCAGTTACTGCAGGCATGCTCCAAAACTGAGGTTGTAATGCCACTAAGGATAATAAATGGATGGCAATCATAAAAAAGATTGTTCCCCATGTTTTGTGTAATCTTGGAGGATATCTCTTAGAGTGACTAGATGGTTCAAGTAATTTATCTGAGAGTTCTATAACTTTTTCTGCGGGGACAGGTTTTTTTAATTTGGCTGTTTCTTGGAAGATAACTGATTTCATAATATTGGAAAAACTATTTTCAAAAAGGCCGATATGTAATATTATCATACTATACTATTGATTATTTTAATTATCCGTGAGCTTAGGATATCGCGATAAATTATTGAAGGGTCGAAGAGCGATGGCTCATTTGATTCATCTTTGGCACGAAAGGAATGGTTGGTCTCACAGGGTTTTACCTTTGTTGTCTGAAATACTTGATTTAGGAAGAGTACACAATTCTCAGATTTCAAATCTTAGAAATGGAAAGTTATCATCGCCTGGACCGGAAGTGTTTCTTGCCTTAGCACAGGTCAATACGATCCTTGATCAAGGAATAGAATCGATAAGGGATCAATTAGAAAATAATCATCCAGAATTATGGAGGTCATTACAAGATTCTGCACTTCCATTAAAAAATGATTCTGGCAAGCCATTGTCAGCCGGGGAATTATTTGAAATTTTTTCTGGTTTAAAACCTCTACCTTCAACATTTGATTGGTATATAGAAGATTATGAGGCGTCTACGTTAAGTGATGCTCTTTCTGATCATTTTTGTCAAAATAGGCCTTGGAGATCTTGTAAAATGGTTGTTATGGATGCCTATAAAGTTTCTAAGTCTTTAAGGAGAGACCGTTTTGCAGAAGTGATAGCTGGAATAAAAGATTTTACAGCAGAAGAATTAGATGGTGAATTATTAGATCTCTATGAGACCTCAAAAAAACTTTCTTATTTCAACGGAGGAGGACCAAATGCTTTTCTTACATACTTAAGAGATATAGCTTCACAAAAAAAAGAAAGTTTAAAAGAATGAAAAATAAAAATTATAATTTTAGCTTAGCCGAAGAAATGGTTACATCTGTGGAAGAAGGTTTAAAGGGTATTTTTAATGAAAGATCAAATCAAATCTATTACAAATTAGATAATATCTTGAAAATTTTTAAAGAAGAAAAAGTTTCAACAAGTCACTTCAATCAATCTACAGGTAGTGGACATGGTGATTTATCTAGACAAAAGATTGATGAGGTATTCGCTAAATTTTTTCTTGCAGAAAAATCAGCTGTAAGGATGCAATTTGTAAGCGGAACTCATGCTATAAGCTCCGTTCTTTTTGGTATTTTGCGGCCAGGGGATTTAATGTTATCTGTAACTGGAACTCCTTACGATACATTGGAGGAAGTTATAGGGATAAGAGGAAAGGGCAAAGGCTCCTTATTAGATTTAGGAGTTGAATATCGTCAATTTAGTATTGATGAAAAAACAAATTCTTACGAAGATAAACTTGTAGATTTTTTTAATAATAATAAATGCAAATTAGTATTTATCCAGAAAAGTTGTGGTTATAGCTGGAGAAAATCTTTAAATAATAATCAAATAAAACAAATCTGTAACCTTGTTCATTCACTTAATCCTGAGTGTATTTGTTTTGTGGATAATTGTTATGGAGAACTTGTAGAAGATAGTGAACCAATTATTAATGGAGCAAATATAATAGCTGGATCGCTAATTAAAAACTTGGGTGGGACTATTGTTCCTACTGGCGGATATGTTGCAGGTGATTCTGAATTAGTTGAAATGGCATGTTGTAGATTAACCGCACCAGGAATTGGTGCCGATGCCGGAATTAACTTTGGTTTCGGAAGATTAATTCTGCAGGGATTATTTTTAGCACCACAAATGGTGCATGAATCTCTCAAAGGTGCTGATTTGGTAGCTTCAGTATTTAAAAAACTAGGCTTTATTGTCTTACCCGAGCCTAAATCGTACAGATCAGACATAATTCAAGCAGTTAGATTAAATAATCCATTTTTAATACAAAAAGTATGTCAGTCCTTTCAAAATTCTTCACCGATAGATTCTTTTTTACATGTTATTCCTTCTCCAATGAGTGGTTATGATTCAAATTTATTAATGTCTGGAGGTACTTTTATTGAAGGAAGTACAAGTGAATTTTCAGCTGATGCTCCTTTAAGAGATCCATTTAATATTTTTGTCCAAGGTGGTTCTCACATGGCTCACATCAAAATTGCTTTAATTCATTTAGTATCTGAATTATTAGAAGAAAATCTAATTGAAAAGGAATCTCTCATTTTTCCATAAATTCTATTATGTCCTATAAGTTTCCAAATTATCTAAAATATGCCGATACACATGAATATGTGAAGGAAGAAAATGGATTATTAAAAATTGGTGTTAGTGAGTTTGCTATTGATCAATTAGGAGATATTGTTTTTGTTGAATTAGTCGAGAAGGGAACTTATTTACAAAAAGGAGAAACTTTTGGAACTATTGAATCCGTTAAGGCTGTTGAAGAGGTATATCTTCCTTTTTCAGGAGAAGTGATTTCTGTAAATGAAGGAGTTATTGATAATCCAGAAATTTTGCAAAATGATCCAATTGGTGATGGATGGTTGCTAATTATTAAATCAGAATCAAATGTTTTATTAGACGAATTAATGAATTCAGATGAATATAAATCAAAGGTTGTTCCGATTTAAAGCAAATTTCTAAAAACCGGCTATTTTAAAGAAAAATAAATTAAATATGAATCCCACAAGCAACTTGGATTTATTTATTGATAGACATCTTGGATTAAAGGAAAATGATGAAAAAAAAATGCTTCAAAAACTTAGTTTTAAAAATATAGATGAATTTATTAATCAAGTTATTCCTGCAGATATTCAGTTAAAAGAAAAAATTTCAGATATTTTGCCAAAAGGATGTACTGAAATTGAGGCATTGAACGAATTAGAAGAAATATCTAATAAAAATCATAAATTTAGATCTTTAATTGGACTTGGATATTACGGAACACATACCCCTAAAGTTGTACAAAGGCATGTATTAGAAAACCCCAGGTGGTATACCGCTTATACCCCTTATCAAGCAGAAATTGCTCAAGGCAGATTAGAAGCTTTGTTTAACTTTCAAACTTTAATTTGTGAATTAACCGGTTTCTCTATAGCTAATGCATCTCTTTTAGATGAGGGAACAGCTGCTGCAGAAGCAATGACAATGAGTTTTTCTTCAAGGAAAAATAAGTCCTCAAATATTTTCTTAGTAGATGAAAATGTTTTTGACCATACATTTAATGTTTTATTGACGAGAGCTAAACCATTAGGAATTAAGTTAAAACGCTTTAATCAAAAGTCCTTTAATAATCATGATGATGTTTTTGGCCTCTTAATCCAGCTTCCTGGTAAAAATGGAGATTTATTTGATCCAACATTTTTAATCTCACAAGCTCATAGAGCAGAAATAGTGGTCACATCAATTATTGATCCTCTCGCACAAGTTTTAATAAAACCAATAGCTCGATTTGGAGTTGATATAGCTGTTGGAAGTTTGCAAAGATTTGGAGTACCGATGGGCTTTGGTGGTCCTCATGCAGCATTTTTTGCATGTACTGAAAAATATAAAAGACTTATACCAGGAAGAATCGTAGGACAAACTCTATCTAGAAATGGAGAACAATCACTGAGATTGGCATTGCAAACAAGAGAACAACATATAAGAAGAGAAAAGGCGACTAGTAATATTTGTACAGCTCAATCTTTATTAGCAATAATATCTTCTTTTTATGCCATATATCATGGGTCTTCAGGATTAACAAAAATGGCTAAGAGATTAGTTGTTTTAAGACGATATCTAGAATCATTACTTTCTGAGTTAGGTTTAAAAATACCTCTTGGGAGTAGGTTCGATAGTTTTGATATTTATTGTGAGGAATCTGAAAAGATTCATAACGAAGCTTTAAAAAACGGATTTAACTTTAGAATTTTACCTTTGGGTTCATCGATTGAGGAATCTACAGGATTTGGAATTTCCCTAGATGAGCTTACTGATAAAAATGAAATCCATAAGATAGTAACTTGCGTAGCAAATGGGCTAGGAAGAAAAGAAGATTTAAAGCATATTAAACTTAATAATTGTTTTCAGTTTGAGGGTATTCCTCTTAGAAATGAAGAATGGATGCAACAAAATGTATTTGAAAAATATCAAAGTGAGACTGATTTAATGAGGTACATTTTTAAACTTGCTGAGAAAGATTTTTCACTGGTTGATGGAATGATTCCACTAGGAAGTTGTACCATGAAATTAAATTCTGCAGCAGAGCTTAGTCCAATTTCATGGGCTAATTTATCGTCAATTCATCCTTTCGCTCCAGCTAATCAAACAAAGGGTTATTCAAAAATAATAAGCGATCTTGAGAAATGGATTAGTGACCTGATTGGCTTGAATTCAGTTTCATTTCAACCGAATGCAGGTTCTCAAGGTGAGTTTGCGGGTCTATTGGCAATTAATTCTTACTTCTCTTCAAAAGGTGACTTATTAAGAAAAAAATGCCTAATACCACAAAGTGCTCATGGAACAAATCCTGCTAGCGCGGTGATGGCAGGATTTGATGTTGTAACTATTAAATGTGACTCTGAGGGTAATATTTCTTATGAGGATTTATTAATTAAGGTCCAGGAATTTGATAATACAATTGGTGCACTAATGTTAACTTATCCGTCTACTCACGGAGTTTTTGAATTAAAAATCAGAGAAATATGTGACTTAATTCATTCAGTTGGCGCATTTGTTTATTTGGATGGAGCAAATCTTAATGCTCAGGTCGGATTATGCAGGCCTGGTGATTATGGCGTGGATGTTTGCCATTTAAATTTACATAAAACATTTTGTATCCCTCATGGAGGTGGTGGTCCTGGAGTTGGTCCAGTTGCAACATCTGAAACTTTAAGTCCTTTCCTTCCTTCCCATTCTTTGAAAGATAATACTTTTAGTCAATTCGGTTATTCTGTATCTTCTTCACAGCATGGAAGTGCAAGCATTCTTCCAATAAGCTGGATGTACATAAAGATGGCTGGTCAAAGTGGTTTAAGAAAGGCGAGTAGTCATGCAATATTGTCAGCAAATTATATTGCTAATAGATTAAAAAATAAATTTAAGATTTTATATAAAGGACAAAATAATTTTGTTGCACATGAATGTATCCTTGATTTTAGAGAGTTGAAGTCAAAAACAGGTTTAAGTGTAAATGATATAGCTAAGAGATTAATAGATTATAGCTTTCATGCTCCAACGATAAGTTGGCCAGTTCCTGAAACTATAATGATCGAGCCTACTGAAAGTGAAAGTTTGACGGAGTTAAATAGATTTTGTGAAGCTATGTTGTTAATAAGCGAAGAAATTGAAGAAATTGAAAATAATATTGATCTAAGAAATAATAATTTAATTAGTAATGCTCCTCATACTATAAATGAGTTGATTTCAGATCATTGGAATTATCCTTATTCAAAAGAAAAGGCTGCATATCCGTATAAAGGTAAATTCGAACATAAATTCTGGTCTTCTGTATCAAGAATTGATAATGCTTATGGAGATAGAAATTTAATTTGTTCTTGTAATGTTAACGCTAAAGATTTTTCAGATGACAAAAAATGTGCATAAAGACTAGCACTCTACTTGTTTTTTAGTTACCGTAAAGTTGAATAAAAAATTTAATATTTTCTCATAGAATTTTTAGATTTTTTTTTATTATTATCAAGCATCAAATTTATTTGGGGTATTTGAAGCTATGAGCAAAGATTTTAAATCTGGTAAGGTTAAGCGCTTGCCAATTAATAATTTGAATTTACCAAATTTTGTTAATAATTCCTTAGGGAATAATACAAAGGTAAATTCTATTGAAGGGACTAATGTAATTAGAGTGCCATTTGGAAAAAGATTTCCTAAAAAACAGAGGCCTGATAAGAATCAAAATATAGCTACTTTAATACTCCCAATCAATACATTTATTAATCCAACCCCACCCCCACATGTGGCTTAATTTATAGAAATTTAGGAAATGTTTTCAAGTGTTTCTGCATAATACTTTTGTAATTGAAGAGTGGCTTGGTTCCAGTTCCATTGTTCAGCTTCTTTCCTAGCTTCTTTTCTCATTGCTTCTTTTTTATTCTTATCTGCAAGGATTTTTTTAGTAGCCTCAATTAAACTTCTTTCCCCATTGTCTTTTTCATCTGGGTTATATAAGCAACCATTTATTCCATTATTGATAATATCTGGGATACCACCTTTATTAGCTCCTATTACTGGGCATCCTGCAGCCATTGCTTCTAACAATACTAATCCGAGAGTTTCTGTGCTTGATGGGAATAAGAATATATCTCCAGATGCGTATGCACTGGCTAGCTCTTCACCAGATAAATAACCTATGAAATTTGTTTTTGTGTTTTCAAAAATCTTTTCCAACTGCCCTCTGTAGGGACCATCTCCCACTAGAGCAAGACATGCTCCGGGTATATTATCTAATACAGGTTTAATTCTTTCAATTTGCTTTTCCGCTGATAATCTACCTACATAAATCAAAAGTGAATCTGTATTTTGATAATTTCCAAATAATTTTTCTCTCATTTTTTCGCTTCTTAATTCTGGTCTGAAGTTTTCAGTGTCGACACCTCTTTGCCATAAAGCAGTCCTCTGTATTCCTTTATCTTCGAGTTCATTAACCATTGCAGTCGAGGTACAAAGATTTAATAAGGCTTGATTATGAGCTGCTTTTAACAACTCCCATAAAAGGGGTTCTAACATTCCCATTCCGTAGTGTTCAAGATATTTCGGAAGATGTGTATGGTAACTTGCAATTAAAGGGATATTATTTGTTTTTGCTAGCCATATGCCTCCAAGTCCAAGTACAGCGGGATTAACTACATGTACTAAGTCTGGCTTGAATTCTTCTAACTTATCAGAGACTGCAGGGCCAGGTAAGCCTAATTTTAATTCAGGATATAAAGGTAGAGGCATTGCAGCAACTCCTACTATTGTTGCTCCTTTATAAGAATCAGGACATCCCTCAGGACAAAACACTATAACTTCATCACCATTTTTTGTTAAAAATTCGATGGTCTTAGTTAGTCTTGTTACTATTCCGTCAACTTTAGGTAGAAAAGTTTCAGTAAAGAATGCTATTTTCACTTTTTTAAGTTAGATATTAAAACTATTTTTAATTAGTTTTTATTGCTTTAGCCTGTTTTTTTGTCCAAGTTGAAATACAAGGAATTCTTTTTTTATCACATCTCATAGAGTATTTTTTAGCTACTTCAACAACTTCTTCTAATAAGCCATTATCGAGAGTGGTGGGATTAAGCCCTAATTCTATGAAACATTTATTATCAACTATTAAATCATTTTCGACAGCTTCGTTTCGAGGATTTGGTAAATAATTGATTTCGGCTCCAGTAAGAGAAGCAACTTTTTTAGCTAATTCTCCAACTTGGTGACTTTCTGTCATTTGATTGAAAATTTTTACTCGTTCGCCAGGTTGTGGAGGGTTTTCTAGAGCTAGCTGGACGCATTTTACTGAATCTTTAATATGTATAAAAGCTCTTGTCTGACCTCCTGTCCCATGCACAGTAAGGGGATATCCGATCGCTGCTTGCATGAGAAATCTATTGAGAACTGTACCGTAATCGCCATCGTAATCGAATCTATTTGTCAATCTTGGATCTTTTAATGTTGTTTCTGTATTTGTGCCCCAAACAATGCCTTGATGTAAATCTGTGATTCTAATCAAGTCGTTTTTGTTGTAATAAAGAAATAATAATTGATCTAATGTCTTTGTCATATGATAAACGCTGCCAGGACTAGCGGGATGAAGAATTTCTTCTTCAAAGCGACTTCCATCTGGTTGAGGTACTTCAACTTTTAAATAACCTTCAGGAATTGTTGCACCTCTATGTGATCCATATCCATATACTCCCATGGTTCCTAAATGAACAATATGAATATCTAAATTACTTTCTACAATTGCAGCAAGTAAATTGTGAGTACCATTAACATTATTATCAACTGTATATCTTTTGGTAAAACTTGATTTCATTGAGTAAGGTGCAGCCCTTTGTTCAGCAAAATGTACAATCGAATCAGGTTTTTCCTCAATAAGTAAATTTAGTAATTTTTGATATTGTTTCGAAAGATCAATATTGATAAATTTTATTGGTTTTCCACCGGTCTCTTCCCATGCAGAAAGTCTCTCATTTATTGAGGAAATTGGAGTTAAAGATTCCACTTCGAGATCAATATCTATTTTTCTGCGACTTAGGTTGTCAACTATAATAACTTCATGATTTTGTTCTGCTAAATTCACCGCACAAGGCCAACCGCAAAAACCATCTCCGCCTAGAACAATTACTTTCACTCAAAACTCCAGAATTAAAATGTCATTTTATATTTATTAAATTACTACAGAGTGCTTCCAAAATGCGAAAAAAGATTGTAAATAGTTTCAAATCTTTTTTCTTCAATTGATAAATTGACTATTGTTGCAATTTTTTTAATATTAAAATTATTTTTTCGAGAATCAAATTACTTTATTGATATGTTTTTTTCAGGTGAGCTAGCACTTGCTAACTTCTGTTTTTCAATTCTTCCAGCTAAAAAAGCGTCTCTTCCTGCTTTTACACCATAATTCATTGCTTTAGCCATTTTTAAAGGGTTTTGAGCTAATGCTATAGCACTATTGATTAAAACTCCATCCGCTCCAAGTTCCATAGCCTGAGAAGCTTCACTAGGTACACCTATGCCGGCATCAATTATTACTGGAATATTAGAATTTTCAATAATTATGGATATATTAGATAAATTTAAAAGACCTTGTCCGGAGCCAATAGGTGACCCTAATGGCATCACAGTTGAACAACCTATCTCTTCTAACTTTTTTGCTAATATTGGATCAGCATTTATGTATGGAAGAACAATAAAATCTTTATTTATCAATATTTCAGCTGCTTTAAGGGTTTCAATAGGATCAGGCAATAAATATTTTTTGTCAGGAATAACTTCTAATTTGACGAAATTATTTTCTTCTTGACCTGATAATTTGGCAAGTTCTCTTCCCAAAATTGCTATTCTTATTGCTTCATCTGAATTAGTGCAACCAGCAGTATTAGGAAGCATCCAGACTTTTTTCCAGTCAATTTTTTCTAGTAAATTTTCACCATTTTGATTATTTTGAATTCTTCTTACTGCGACAGTGACTATTTCAGATTCAGTATTCGCTAAACTTTTTATCATTACTTCTGAAGATGTATATTTTCCTGTGCCAACCATCAACCTACTTGAGAAACTTTTACCTCCAATTTGTAAAGATGTATCATCTTTCATTTTAAAATCCTTTATCTTTTATTCCTTTGTAAGGGGTGTAATTAATTCTTTTTTCAAGTTCTTTACTCTTTTTAATTGCTGTTTTGTTGTTTGGATCTATTATTAAAACTTTTTTATAAGTTGTATATGCCAAATCATATTCCAGTAATCGTTGTTGTGCGGATGCAAGATTATTTAAAGCAACTGTATATCCAGGGAGTGATTTTATAGCTGAGTTATAGTGTTTGATTGCTTTTTTAAATTCATTTTGTGCTGCATAAGAAAAACCGAGAGCATTTTCAATTATAGCTTTTGCTTCGTCAGGTTCATTATCATAAGATTCAACAGCTTTAAGAAAAGTCTTAGTGGCTTCTGTGTATAATCTTTTTTTAATTTGGATAGAGCCAAATTCATATAATTCAGAAGCTTTTGTTAGTGAGTTTAAGCCTTTTTGCTCAAATTTTACTAAATTTAATTCTTCCTTTCTTGTCCTAAGAAATTGTCGAAATACAAAAATAGATATAATTATAAGTACTATAAAAAGTATGATCAAATAGGATTGAAAGGAAGATATTTCCATTACTTATAAATTATTTTTTACAATTTTCTTTTTAATTTAATTGCTTACGGTAGAAACTATTTTTTCAAAACATTGTGGATCGCTCAAAGCTAATTGTGCAAGCATTTTTCTATTGATAATTATTTCAGAGCTCTTCATACCATTAATTAATTTGCTGTAATTTGTGCCATTAATTCTTGCCGAGGCATTTATTCTAGATATCCAAAGTCTTCTAAAATCTCTTTTTCTTCTTCTTCTATCTCTATAAGCGTTGCAGAGAGCTTTCATTACTCTTTGATTTGCTGTTCTAAAAAGATTTTTGTTTCCTCCTCTGAAACCTTTTGCGAGATTTAAGATTTTGTTTCTTCTTTTTCTGGCTATGTTGCCTCTTTTAACGCGTGCCATAAATTTTTTTAAAAGTAATTTGAATGCTCTTAAGCGTAGGGAATCATCAATTTTACATTATCAGCATCTCTTTCATCAACAACAGCTTTTGTTTTAAGATGCCTCTTCAATTTTGAGCTTTTGTGATCTAGTAAATGATTATGGAAAGCTCTTCTTCTAGTAAATTTACCCGTAGCAGTGGCTTTAAATCTTTTAGCTGCTGATTTACGAGTCTTAAGTTTAGACATTTTTCTTGATAATGTTTAATCTAGATAATCTAAACCTTTATATGCATTGGTGCAAATTAAAGTTTTGAAATTGAAAAGGTAATGTCGAACTTATGCTGCGCAAATTGAACTTAAAGTTTCTGATTTATGGATGTTGGTTATTTTGTTCAATTTTGCCAATATTGTCATTAAGTGGCTTTGCAGAAGAATCTTCAAAAATAAATCTTACTCAAGAATTAAAAAAAGGTAATTTGCTAATCGGATTAAAACAATACTTAGGAGCTAAGAATGATAACTTTCCAGAAAAAAATAATATTACTTTTACTTCAAAAGATGATTTCTTAAAGCTCTATTCTACTAATGGTGTAAGACACAAATCCAAAAAAATCAATATTGTTTTGAAGAAAAAAAACTTAAAAACCCCTTTCACTGTTGAAAGATTAGTATTTGGTCCATTTGCAAGCTATGAATCTGCAAAAAAGCAAGCTGATAAATTAAAAGAAAAAGGTTATCAAGCTTTAGTTGCCTTTCCAAACAATTGGGAAGTTTGGATTCCAGTTGGCAAAAACCTTCGTGATAAAAAACTTAACTATAGACTCTTTAAAAAATCCTATAAGACAACAATCGCCCCTTTTCTTGTTACTGAATACTCGCAACGAGAACTTCAAGGCCCGATATATATCTCTTCATCTCAAGAGATACGAATTAATGGTATCAATTTTGGTAATAAGTTTTATTTAGCTAAAGATTCATATGGAACTTGGACTTTGATCCAGAAAATCAAATTTGATGATTACTTAAAAGGTGTTCTCCCACATGAAATTGGCTCTAATTCACCTTTAGACGCACTGAAAGCACAAGCAGTAATTGCGAGAACCTGGGCAATTTATAATTCCGATAGATTTAAAATTGATAAATATCATTTGTGCATAACTACTCAATGCCAAGTTTATAAACCTCCTGTGATTAAATATAAAAATGTAAATAAAGCGATAGAAGATACTTCAAATTTAATAATTACTTATAAAAAGAAACCAATAAATTCCTTTTATCATGGATCTAATGGGGGAATATCAGCTATTGCAAGTGAATCTTGGCAAATAAAAGATTATCGTTATCTCAATTCAATGATTGATGGTTTTGATTCTTTAAATCAAGCTTTTAAGCTTCCAATTAAAAGTCGGGATGAATTAAATAAATTTCTCGATTTTGCAAGTGAAAAAGTTTATGGTAGAAAGCATTCTCTTTTTCGATGGGAGAAAATACTCTCTAATGAGACGATTCAAGATGATCTATTAAATAATCAATTAATTGAGGAGAAATCAGATTTGGTTGATCTAAATATTATTGATAGAGGCATCAGTGGAAGAGTAATAAAATTAGAAATTAAGCTAAAAAATTTAAAGCAACCTATAGTTCTTGTAAAAGATGATATCCGTCGAATATTGAGTTTTTTGCCGAGTAATTTATTTACTATTAATAAATTAAATGATGATCTTTGGCTTTTTAAAGGAGGTGGCTTCGGTCATGGTGTAGGTTTATCTCAATCGGGAGCGATAGAAATGGCTGAATTAGGATTTACTTATGAACAAATATTGAAACATTACTATAAGGGAACAAAAATTAAAAAAATTGAGATATCGTCTCAATAATAAAAATAAAAATTATAAGTTAGTATTTATGAGTAACGGTTTTTATAAAAATCGAAGATTAAAATCATTTTTGTTTTTTGCTGTTTGTTTATTAGTAAGTACTATTCCACATATATTTCAATTCAAACATTTTCTATTTTTTACAATAACGATTTCTTTTTTAGTTGCTTGTTATGGATTAAATGTAATTTCAAAAAATATAAAAAGAAGTGTTTTTTCAAAAAGTAATAAAAAAGTAATTAGTGATGATAAGTTACCCGCTCTCGATATTTTAGTTGCTGCTAGAGATGAAGAAAATGTTATCGAAAGATTAGTTGAAAGATTATTTAATTTAGATTATCCAATTAATAAATTAAATATTTATATCATTGATGATGGTAGTTCTGACAAGACTCCCTTAATTTTGGAAAGGTTATCTAAAGAGTTTGATAAATTAAAAATTATTACTAGATCTGCAAATGCTGGAGGTGGTAAATCAGGAGCATTAAACTATGCTTTAAAGTTTACACACGGAGAATGGTTATTAATATTAGATGCTGATGCTCAATTGAAAAATGATACTCTACCAAGACTATTTCGTTTCGTTTATGAGGGATCTTGGTCAGCAGTGCAATTAAGAAAATCCGTCATAAATTTAAGTAAGAATTTTTTAACCACTTGTCAGTCTATGGAAATGGCAATGGATGCAATTTTTCAATATGGGAGATTATCTGTTGCGGGAGTATCTGAATTGAGAGGTAATGGTCAATTAATTAATAAAGAAGTTCTACTTAAATGTGGTTCGTTTAATGAAGACACAGTTACTGATGACTTGGATTTAAGCCTTAGGCTTTTACTTTCGAAAGCAAAAATTGGGATTCTATGGGATCCTCCTGTTATGGAAGAAGGAGTTGAAAATATATTTGCTCTATTTTTACAGAGACAAAGATGGGCTGAAGGAGGTTTGCAAAGATTTTTTGATTATGGCGAGCAATTATTTTCAAAAAAAATTGAACTTATTCAAAAGTTTGATTTAACCTTTTTCTTTATCTTGCAATACGCCTTGCCTATTATTTCCTTGATTGATTTGATTTTAAGTATTGCTCTAACGGAATCACCAAGCTATTGGCCAATCTCCATAACAGCATTTACTTTGTCGGGAATTGCAGTTTGGTATGGCTCTTCATGCAAAAGTGAAGGTCCAGTTTTACAAAATCTCAATTTTATGATGATGTTAGTTTCTCTTGTGTATCTATCTCATTGGTTTTTAGTAATACCATGGGTAACAATAAAAATGTCTATTTTTCCTAAAAAGATTCTCTGGAAGAAGACACTTCATACTGGTGTTTAAGTTATTCATCTAAATCAATAATTTCTCCGTTAAAAAAATTTGCTAAATTTTTAGAACTATTATCGTAGGATTCTGGCTTAGGTTTATTAGTTGGGGCGGGTGAATTTTGAAAATCAGTCCTTTGCTTTTCCTTATTTTTATTTAATTTATTAATTACTTCCTCTTGTAATTTTGCAGTCTTTGTAATATTAATTTTTTTGCTAGAAAAGTTAAGTTTTACTTTATCCCCAAATACTTTTTTTATAGCATTTTCAATTATTATTTTCCGACTTTTGATCATATTTTCCCAGTTGGGAGATAATGCTATTAAAACTTCATTCGAATCAATACTGGCAAGTTCTGCTTGCTGAGAAAGTAACATTTTTGTTGATGGCAATTCTAATTTAGAAAGAATCAGCTCCCACTTTTCATTTAAATAATCAGTTTGATTATCATTTTTAGAATTTTGTTTTTTATTATCTTCTGAGATAACTTGTTTATTAATTAATTCTTTCTTATTGAAATCTCTTGATTCATTTTGTTTTTTATTATCTTCTGATATAACTTGTTCATTAATTAATTCTTTCTTATTCAAATCTTCTGATTCATTTTGGTTTTTATTATCTTCTGAGATAACTTGTTTATTAATTAATTTTTTCTTATGAATTATTTTTTGATTGATATTTTCTTCAAGAAGACTTGTTAGATGTATCTCTAACCATAATCTGGGATTGTCGCTTGTTTTTATTTGATAATCAACATTCTTAAGCTTGTTATGCCAGTCAATAATTCTGTTCTTACTAATGTTGTAAGAAAATTTATTTAATACATTTTGAAATTCAATAGATGTATAGTACATGTCAGAATAATTATTATTTAAAGTTTTAAGTAAAAGGTCTCTAGTAATATTTAATAATCCAACTAATATCTCATTTGGTTCATTGCCTGCATCATATAAGTTATTACAACTAATTAATAACGACTCTGGCTCATTATTAATTAATGCATTGATTAAATTAGTTAAATCATTTTCTGATACTTCTCCAAGCAAGCTTTGAACATTTTTAGTAGTTATGCCATTAGGAAGCAGACTTAATTGATCTAGTAAACTTTGCGCATCGCGCATTCCACCATTCGATCTTTTTGCAATTAGTTTAAGAGCTTTATCTTCAAATTTAATTGATTCTTTATTTGCTATTGCAGAAAGGTTGAGGAAAATAGTATTTGAGCTGATTCTTTTAAAATCAAATTTCTGACATCTACTTTGAATGGTATTTATGACTCTTTCAGGATTTGTTGTTGCAAGAATAAAAACAACTCTTTCAGGAGGTTCTTCAATAGTTTTTAGTAAAGCATTTGATGCAGCTGTTGAAAGCATATGACATTCATCTATAACATATACTTTCCATCTAGCTTGAGTAGGGGCAAATCTAGCTCTATCAATTATTTCTCGTATATTTTCAACTCCAGTATTAGATGCGGCATCAATTTCAATAATATCTAGGGCATTACCTTCCGCAATTTGTATACATAATTCGCATCTCCCACATGGATTTGGTGTAGGTTGTTCAGATGATAGACAATTTAATGATTTTGCAAATATTCTTGCACTTGATGTCTTCCCCGTCCCTCTAGGTCCATTAAAGAGATAAGCAGGCGCAATTTTCTGAGATATTAATGCTTGTTTAAGAGTAATTGATATAAATTCTTGACCAACCAGCTCATCAAGGTTAAGAGGCCTATATTTTTGATGAAAAGGTTTATGTATTTTAAGCATTTATTGTTTTTAATTACATGATTAAAGTTGAATTACAGAAAACGATAATCTTAATTTTTATGCAGATTCTTTAATAATCCTTTGAGATCCCGCAGGAAGTTTAACAATTTTCGACAAGAACAGTTTGTCTACCATTTTTTTCGTAATGGTGTACTCTTTAACTTCTTCTTGTGATGGAAGTGTATACATTAAATCAAGCATTAATTCTTCAATTATTGATCTAAGAGCTCTAGCTCCCGTTTTTCTTTTAAAAGCTTCATTAGCAATTGCTTCCACAGATTCTGGTTCGAAATTTAATTCAACGTTATCCATACTTAATAAAGTTTTAAATTGCTTTACTAGTGCGTCTCTTGGTTCCGTCAGAATTGATTCAAGAGTTTCTTTAGTAAGACGATCTAATACTGCGCATACAGGAATTCTTCCGATGAATTCTGGAATTAGTCCATATTTTACAAGATCATCTAGTTCCAAATTTTTAAGAGCATCTCTGGGATCAACTATTTTTTTTGCATTTATTTTGTTTTCGTCAGGGTTGGTAGTAAATCCAATTGAATTTTTACCTAAACGTTTTTGAACAATATCCTCTAAACCTATAAATGCACCTCCACATACAAATAAAATCTGGCTTGTATCGATTTGAATACAGTCATGGTTGGGGTGTTTTCTTCCTCCTTGTGGTGGAACATTGGCAATTGTTCCTTCAAGCATTTTAAGTAATGCTTGTTGAACTCCTTCTCCAGATACATCTCTTGTAATTGATGGGTTTTCACTCTTTCTAGCGATCTTATCTATTTCATCAATGTATATGATCCCCTTTTGAGCTAAATCTACATTCATTTCTGACTTTTGTAAAAGTCTCAAGAGGATATTTTCAACATCCTCTCCAACATACCCAGCCTCAGTAAGACTTGTAGCATCAGCTACTGCAAAAGGAACATCAAGAAATTCAGCTAAAGTTTGTGCTAATAACGTTTTACCACTTCCAGTTGGCCCAATCAGTAAGATGTTTGATTTTTGTAGTTTAGTTGCTTGTAAATCATTAGAATTATTTTCTTTATTTTCTTCTTTTAATCTCCAAGCTAGTCTTTTATAATGATTATAAACAGCAACTGATAGTATTTTTTTTGCAGATTCTTGACCTACTACTTGGTTATCAAGAAAAGTTTTAATTTCAAGTGGTTTGGGGATAGATGTTAATTCTAAAGGAATAGATTTATTGGAATTATTAGTGGGTAATTTTTTCTTTACTTGTGGTGAGTTATTGATTTTTGCTTGAGTATCAACTAATTCTTCATCCAGAATTTCATTACAAAGGTCTATGCATTCATCACAAATGTAAACCCCCGGACCAGCTATAAGTTTTCTAACTTGATCTTGTGATTTACCACAAAAAGAACATTTTAGATGGGCGTCGAATTTAGCCATCGATTATCAAAGCTTGTGAAGAATAAAAAAGATTAAATATCCCTTACTTATTAGGATTGCTTATAAAATTGGATTCGTCATCATATTCTTAAAATATTCCTTTTACTTGTCATTTTTTATGACTTTATCAATTAGTCCATATTCAACTGCTTCTGCAGGCGATAGAAAATAGTCTCTTTCAGTATCTTCATTAATTTTTTCTAAAGATTGATTAGTATGTTCTGCTAAAAGAGAATTTAATGTTTTTTTGAGAAATAGTATTTCTTTTGCTTGTATCTCAATTTCAACTGCTTGACCTTGAGCACCTCCAAGTGGCTGGTGAATCATTATTCTCGAGTTAGGTAAAGCTAACCTTTTTCCTTTCGCCCCCCCGCTAAGGAGGAATGCCCCCATACTTGCTGCCACACCAAAACAGATTGTTACAACGTCTGGAGAGATTTGCTGAATCGTATCGTATATTGCTAATCCAGCAGTAACAGAACCACCTGGAGAATTAATATATATTTGTATATCTTTGTCAGGATCTTCTGCTTCAAGAAATAATAATTGTGCAACCAATGAATCTGACACTTGATCATTAATCCCGGTACCTAAAAATATTATCCTTTCCCTTAATAATCTTGAATAAATATCAAATGCTCTTTCTCCTCTTCCTGATTGTTCTACTACGGTAGGAACAGCGCATTTCGAGTTTTCAATAACATCACGAGAATTTATTGAGCTTTGGATTAAATGTTTTTTTTCAGAATACACTTAGTTGGTCTCTTTCTTCATCTAATTTAAGGGTTTTTTTGGTGATTAGTTAAATTTTCTTAAAAATTAATTTTTTTCTTTTTTATTTACCTTGGGTTTACTTTTAGTTTGAACACTTTTTTTTGTAGTTGATTTTGTTGTTGATTTTGTTGTTTTTTCACTTATTTCTTTTACTGCTGAATTTTCTTCAAGCCAAGTGATTAACTTTTCTTGCAGGAGATCGTTACGAACTGCATCTTTTAATTTTAAAATATCAAGCTGTTTGGGTGATTTAGAAATTTCATCTTCATATTCTTTCATTTTTTGTTCTATTTCTTTATCCTCGACTGTAATTTTTTCTCTTAGTGATAATGCTTTTAAAGCTAAATTTCTTTGAACATTCTTTTCAGCTTGAGGACGAGTTGATTCGGCTAATGTTTTAACTAGTTCTGGAGTGAAAGTTGATTTAATATCCATGCCTTGTTGAGCAAATCTTTGCGCCGTTTGTTCAATATTATTTTGAACTTCAATATCAATCATTGCTTTTGGAATCTCGGCATCTAATTCTTTGGATAGTGCATCCATTAAAGCTTCAATTTTGATATTTTTTTGAGTATTATCAAAACTCTTCTTTAGTTGTGTTTCTATATCTTTTTTTAATTCTTTTAATGAATTTTTATTTCCAGATTGTTTTGCAAAATCATCATTAAGTTCTGGCAACTCTTTTTCTTTAAGATCTTTGAGGTTCACTTCAAAGATTGCTTCTTTACCTCTGGAATCTTCATGAGAATAGTCTTCAGGAAACTTTAGATTAAGAGTTTTATTATCATCAATTTTCATACCAATAATTCCCTCAACGAAGCCTGGAATCATTTTGTTCTTTTCTAATTCAAGATCCATTGAATCACTAGATCCCCCGTCGATTTCTTTTTTGGAATCTTTGTAAATGCCTCTGTAGCTAACTACCGCAATGTCTCCTAACTTAGCAGGCCTATTATTAACCGGAATAATATTTGCTAATTGATTTCTTGACTTTTCTAAAGCTTCATCAATAGATTTAGGATCAAATTTACTTTTTTTAATCTCAACAGATAGACCTTTAGATTTTTTTAATTTTAATTCGGGTGCGACATCAGTTTTTAGAGTAATTTTTAAAGGTTTTTCTGGACTAAACTTTTTAAGTATTGATTCAAATCCATCAACTAATTCTGGTTCACTTAGTGGCTCTATTGATTCCATCTTTAAAGCTTGGTTCCAAGATTTATCAATTATTTTTTCTAGGGCAGAGGCATGAAGTTGAGTAATTCCGATTCGTTGTATTAACACTTGTTTTGGAATTTTGCCAAGCCTAAATCCAGGAATTTTGGCTGAACGACTAATTGAATTTATTGTCTCATTTATGCATGATTTGCATGTATCAGATGGTATTTCTAATTCAAGTGCAATTCTACTTTGAGGTAGTGCGACAGTTTTTACTATTAATGCTTCTTTAATCATGTTTGAGTTTTTTAAATTATTACATAAGCAGAAACTTAATTATTCCACATTAAGTGATTTCCTTGAAGTTAACTTTTTTGATAAAGTAAGAAAAATATTAAATTTCATAATTTTTCAATTTATATAGTGAGAAAATCTCCATTTTTGCCAAATAGAAAATTAAAAGTAGCTATTTTAGGTTCTTCAGGTGCTGTTGGATCTGAACTACTTAAAATTCTTGAAGAAAGAGATTTTCCTATCTCAGATTTAGTTTTGCTTTCATCTCAGCGGTCAGAAGGAAAAATAATTAAATGGAAAGGAGAAGAAATTGTTACTAAAAAAGTTTCAAAAGAAAAATTTTTAAATGTTGATTTAGTTCTAGCTTCTGCAGGAAGTGGTATTTCAAAACAATGGTTATCCACAGTTAAAGATCAAAATGCCGTACTAATTGATAATTCAAGTGCATTCAGATTAGAAAATGATGTTCCTCTTGTTGTA
>CABZLA010000018.1 GCA_902526435.1 uncultured Prochlorococcus sp.
TCTTAATGCTGTAACTCAACATAGAAGGAGAGTTACAACTTCAGTCGTTAATGAAGTTCTTAAGGAGGCTCTTGGATGGAAAAGTCCACCAACAAAGAGAAACGGAAAACAAGGAAGGCTTTACTATGGGACTCAAGTAAAAAACCAACCTCCAACGTTTACTCTTTTTGTAAATGACCCTAAATTATTTGGAATTACATATAGAAGATATATTGAAAAACAAATAAGATTAAATCTTGGGTTTGAAGGGTCTCCAATAATTTTACTTTGGAGAGGGAAACAGCAAAGAGACCTAGAAAAGGAGACATCGAAAAAGAATATTAATATTATTCAAAAAGATTAATGAATATTCTTACTAAATTTCCTATTGGACAATATGTTGATGGTAATAGAAGTTGGTTAAGAATTGTCGACAGTAGATTGAAAATAATTGCAGTATTTATTTTTCTAATTACTCCAATCTGGGCGGGCCCATTGTGGAGACTTAGTTTAGTTATTTGTTTGATATTTATTACTTTTATCAGTTTGTTACCCTCTAGAGTTTGGTGGCGATCACTCCTCTTCCTTTTAGGATTATCATTGATAATTGGATTATTTTCATTAATAGCATCTTCTAATATTCAATCTCTTGATAGTTCTTTAAGAGATCCGAATGAATTGAACTTGATTTTAGAAAGTCAGGAAAGTTGGAATATTTTAGAAATTCCATCTAAGAAAATAGGATTTATAACCTTTGGGCCCTATAACTTATCTAGGAAAGCTTTTGAGTTAGGAATAAAAACTTCAACATTAATATTTACCGTAATTCATAGCGTGAATTTGATGCTCCTAACAACATTACAAGAGGATATAGTCTTGGCCTTAAGTTGGTTTATGATACCTTTGAGAAAAGTTGGGTTGCCTATTGATAAATGGCTTTTTCAATTACTGTTAGCTTTGCGCTTTATTCCTTTAGTTCAAGAAGAATTACAAAACATAATTAAATCAGTATCAGTTAGATCAATAAATCTTAGAAGTTTGGGTTTTAAGAAATCTATTCATGTTTTATTAACAATGGTTGAAAGACTTTTTTTAAATATATTCTTAAGAATTGATCAAGGGGCAGATTCGTTACTTTCTAAAAAAGAAATAACTATAAAAACAAATAGATATAAAGCTTTTGATAAAAAAAATTCCTTAACTTTTATTTTTAATTCATTATCGATATGTTTTATATGCCTAGCAATTTTTCTTAGAAAACAGTATGGTGCATTGTAAATAAATAAATTTTTAGTTTGAGTTCAGAGCGTTATTTAAATCACCCAACATTTGGAATGTTATATCAAGTCTCTCTAGGGATTGAGGGCAAAGATATTTATGCGACTTTGTATGCACAAAAAATGTTTTTTTTAGTCGAAGTTAAACAGCGAGAAGTCTTTTTTGAAGTTATACCCTATTTAGATGCTCGAAATCAGTCTGAATTAAACTTGCAAAGAGCAAGAAGACAAGGATCAGAAGATTTCTCAAAATGGGAGAATTTATTTAGCCAAACTTTTTTATAAAATTTGGAAATTTCAAATTACTTGCAAATTAAAAAACAATTACCACTTAATGTAAATTTACTTGCTGTGAGTAAGGGGTTTAGTAGTAAAGAAATCAAAATTATTAATAATTTAGGACAAAATGATTTTGGTGAAAGTAGATTTCAAGAAGCTATTGAGAAGAAACTCTTATTAGATGATTTAAAAAATATAAAATGGCATTTCATTGGAAGAGTGCAGACTAATAAAATAAGAAAAATAGTACAAAATTTTGAATATATTCATTCTGTTGACTCATATGAAAAATTATTAAAGATTTCTAATGTTTCATTTGAAGAGAAGAGAAATCCAATAATAATGTTGCAAGTAAAATTTAGTGATGATCCAAATAAAGGAGGATTTAATCCAAAAGTATTGTTAGAAAAATGGGAAAAGATTAAGGAATTTAAAAGTATCAAAATTAAAGGCCTAATGACTATCAACCCAAAGGGTTTGAGTTCAACAGAAAATATTAAACTGTTTAAAAAATGCAGGTACCTTGCAGATTTTCTTAAACTTCAGGATTGTTCGATGGGAATGTCAGGAGACTGGGAGGAAGCTGTTAAAGCAGGCTCTACCTGGTTACGGTTAGGATCAAAAATTTTTGGTAATAGAACATATTAGTCAGTAATTAATTATATTTTATAAAAATCTTGTTTTTAAACTTGCAGTAAACTATAAGTAACGTTATTTAAGTATAGGTAGTTTATTCATTTATAAAAAATGGATACATTACTAAAGGTTTTTTGGCCTTAGTTATCAATTTCAAGAGGATTTAAAAGGTGTCACTTATTTCTCGATTAAAGGCAGTTGTTGCAGGAGACGATTATCTGGATGATGATTTTGATGAGTTGGATTATGCATCAGAGGATGAATTTAATAGTAATAATGATTTCAAACAAAATCATAAAAACTCGAATGCACTTTCAAATTCAAATCCATTTGAATTTATGAATAATAATAGGACATCAAATGTGGTAGGAATGCCTGGCATTGCTAATTCATCTTCTGAGGTAAGCTTGATGGAGCCAAGAAGTTTTGATGAAATGCCTCAAGCAATACAGGCATTAAGAGAAAGAAAGACTGTAATTCTAAATTTGACTATGATGGATCCTGATCAAGCACAAAGAGCCGTTGATTTTGTTGCAGGAGGTACATATGCAATAGATGGTCATCAAGAAAGAGTCGGTGAAAGCATTTTTCTTTTTGCTCCTAGTTGTGTAAATGTAACTAGTTCTTTCCCAGAGGAGGCTTCTCCCTCTAATGTTTCAAGCAAGAAGACATCTCAATATAATTTTGAAACTAACACAACTCCAGAGCCAGCTTGGGGAGAATCTAAACTATCGGCTTACAATTAACTAATCTGTGACTAGTAAAATTGCAGTCATTGGGTTTGGAAATATTGCAAAAGCTATTATAACTCCGCTATTTGATAAAAAATTATTAAATCCAAAGGATGTTTATTGTTTAGTAAATACAAAAAAAAGTTTAGAAAATATTAGAAAAAACTATAAATACGATATTAATATTTTTCAGGCAAACTCCAAAGGTTCTGCAATTATATGGGATTGTAAAGTTAAACTTCTCTCTGTAAAGCCTCAGCAACTTAAAAATATAATTGAATTAGAAAAAAATAAAAATAATTTATTGGTTTCTATTTTAGCTGGTGTATCTTTAGAAAAACTTATCAAAAAATTTCCAAATCATAAATGCGTTAGGGTAGTGACTAATATTCCAATAACAATTGGTAAAGGTTTAACTGGAATTTCATGGGGAGATGAAATAACGGAAGATCAGAAGCAATTCATAAAAAGATTATTTGAAAATTCTAGTAGAATTTATGAATTTCCTGAAGATTTACTTGATATTTTTTTATCAGTAACTTCTTCCGGCCCGGCTATAATCGCCTTAATTATTGAAGCTTTAAGTGACGGAGGTTTAAGCGGCGGATTGCAAAAAAAACTTTCTGAAGAACTTGTTACGGAGATGATTTTAGGCACTGTTAGTTTAATAAAAGAAACTAATTTAACAACTGCTGAGCTTAAGAATATGGTAACTTCTCCTGGGGGCACCACCATATCAGCACTAAGGGTTTTAGAGAATAGGAGTTTAAGGTCTGCTCTAATAGAAGCAGTAGTTTCTGCAAGTAATCGTAGTAAAGAATTTCATTAAGGCTTAGATATTTTTATGGTATTTAAGTAAAGTTTTTCCATAACGTCAATATTTTTTTTAATTGTATATCTTTCAATTACTCTTTCACGTCCTTTTTCCCCCAGAGCCTTTGTGAATGAAGGATGATCTACCAAAATTGGAATTATAGTTTTTAATTGAGTGGCAACATTTTCAGTAGAGATCACAATGCCTGCTCCATTATCTAAAACCTCACCATCAGCTCCAGCATCAGTTGCGACACATGCCGTACCAGTGGACATTGCCTCTAAGAGTGATAAGGATAGTCCCTCTATCAAACTCGGTAAAAAAAACACCTCTGCGATTTGCATAATTGCTACTCTGGTTTCTAAATCAGTTTCTGATCCCCACCAAATTAATTTATCTTTACCTAGGTTAGAAAAACTATTTTCCAGTGTAGGCTTCATTGGTCCGTCTCCAACAATTACTAGTTTGCAATTATTAGTTTTTGTTTGACGCCAGGATTTTAAAAGAGCCTCAATATTTTTTTCGCTAGCAATCCTTCCCATATATATAAATATTCTTCCTTCCCCTAGTTTACTTTTAACTAAATTATATTTTTTACTTTTTACTTTCACAGGTTGCCAAATACTTTCATCAACTCCATTTGGAATAATTATTTGCTTTTCTTTACTAACGCCTAGGTTTTCTAAAAGTGTTTTTTGAGGTTCCGAAAAAACAATTATTTTATGAAATTTAGCCAGAGAGGGCGCATAAAGTTGATAAGTTAGTTGTTGAGTACTTGCAGTTAAGTTCCTATTATTTTTATCAAATGCGGGATGAAATGTCCCTACAAGTGGGAGATTTATTTGTTTGCAAAGTTCAGGCAATCTAAAGTCGAGAGGAGATAAAGTTAGACTTGCATGAACTATATCTGGCTTTAATCTCTCTAATGAATGTCTTAGTTCTTTTTCTGCTCTTGGAGAAGGGATCGTATAAACTTGTGATTTAATTAAGTAAGGAAGACTGACCTCAGGATCGTTTGCTAAAAATAAGGGTTTAGATTCGTTTGCATTAGTGGGATTATCAAAATGTATAAAACTTACTTTATGGCCTCTCACTTTTAATTGTTCAGTAGTTAAATTTCCATAACTTACATTTCCACAAAAGGGAGATTTTTTACCTAACCAGGCAACATGAACCACATCAAATTAATCAACTATTTATAAAGTTAACAGTCAAAGTTACAATCATCGAGATCTTTTAATTTAATAACAATTTAACCCTTAATTATCTATAAAATTCTCTTAACATTTTTAGTGACGATAATTCTTTTTCTAATTGAGCAGAGATCCAATTTTCAATAATTGATAATATCTTTAGCCAAACTTTTTTAGGTCCTAATAATTCTCCATTTGATTTGATTGGTAATTCTGCGAAAATAAGTCTTTGTAAAAGAGCAATTTCAGAAGCATTCACTTTTAAAACACTCTCTACATCTTCTACTGTAGAAAATCCCTCATTTGGTAAATAGGAACATTTCCAATCCCAGTTACCTAATGGTGGAATAATAGGCTCGCCCGTTTTACAGCAAAAATTTACAGGAATATTTATCCCCCCAATTGCTAATAAATGAATTAAAGATTGAATACTCATTGAAAGCATTTTGAAGTCCTCTTCACTTTCAAGGTTATATTCATAAATTCGATCTAAATGGATAAGTACGCTAGACAAGTAATCTTTTTGCTTGTCGTTGTTGCCAACTAATAAAAAGGTTAATTCAGTTATTGCTTGGGCGGCAGCAAGAGATTCAATATTTTTCCCCAATCCGTTGTAGCTTTTGAGAATTTTAATCTGACGAACAGACTTGAGACTTCTTTTTCCAAATATCTGAAAACTTAAATATGTTAACGGAGTAGCTGCAGCAAGACTACTTTTTGGACGCCTGGCACCTGGAGCTGCAAGCCTAATAATACCTTGTTCATCTGTTAAAACAGTTATTAATCTACCACTCTCACCTAGCGGACTAGCTTTAATACAGAGACCTTTTATTCTACTTTCGCCTGACATTTAAATAAGTTTAATTTCTTTAAAAATCTCATTAAAATTTGAAGTTCCAATACAATCTATACCTGAATCAAATAAATCAACAACTTGGCTTAGTGTTTTTATGCTTCCTACCACTTTTATAGAATTCTGGTTGCCAATAAATTTTAATATTTCAACTATATCAACTTTAGAAATAGAAGGTCCAAAACCATCTCCAAATTGAAAATTTGTTATTCCTAATTCAAGAGAAATTTCTATGGCTTTTTCAAAAAGTTCTTTATCTAATTTTGTTTTGTTTATGATTATAGTGACTGGTAATTCTGAAGCATTGATACTCTCAATTTCACTAGCAAAACTATTTAAATCATTTTTAGATAGTTTTAGAAAATTAGGGATGTATTCTATTCCGCTTGCACCATTATCTTTTGCATAGCAAACAAATTCATCAATAAAATCAAGTGGTAAATCAGCTAATGGATAAGAAATTAGAGTATTTATATTTACTTTATGATTGTTTAATGCATCTTTTATAGGATTTAAAAAGTTAAGAGATGTAGAAATATTTCTAATATTATATTTTTGAATTAAATCGCAGTTGGCATTTAATTCTTCCAAAGATAAATACGGATTAATTATTATTGCATGTATCTTTTCATTTAATTCGTAATCGATATTAAACATTTTTAGTATTATTTAGACTGGATTAATCCATAACCACCATGATTCCTTTTATAAATAACTTGTAGTTCATTATTTACTTTATTTCTAAATACATAAAATTCATGATCAATAAAATCTAATTGTTTTCTAGCCTCTTCCAAAGAGATAGGAATCATTTCAAAATATTTTTTTTTAATAGATGGTTCAGGTAATCTCACCTCTCTTTCCTCGTTGAATATATCTTTATCTATAGAATCTGATTCTTCAATTGCATAGGAATAAGAATTTTTATTCTTTACAAGATTATTATGTAATTTTTTATTATGCCTCTCTTTATATTTCCGTAGTTTTCTACAAAGTTTATTTGAAACCAAATCAATACTTGAATATAGATTTTCTGTTTTTTCTTCAGCTCTGATAATAGTTCCATTAGCAAAAATTGTAACTTCAGCTGTTTGGAATGAAACTCTTGGATTCTTTTCGATTGAAAGGTGTATATCTACTTCTTTAACGATATCCTTATAGTGATGCGTTGCTTTTTTTATTTTTGCCTCAGTATATTCTTTTAAAGGTCCTGTAAGTTCGAGATTCTTTCCATGGATTAAAATTTTCATAATAAATCTAAAAATATTTTCATATTTCCTAAATCTACATAACTATGATTAATAGAACATCAATAATTAAACAACCTGATAAAATTTCATTTTTTTATGATGTATATAAATTACAAAAAGAATATCAAGACTCATTAATTTCAGGTAAATCAAATATGAATTTTATTTGGTTAGGCGAGCATCAACTTTGTTATACAGTCGGAAGAGGTTCGAATATGGATAACTTGCTTTTCTCAGCAGATGAACAAGATGTATTTAAAATTGATAGAGGTGGTGAGGTTACATGCCATATGCCAGGACAGTTAGTTACTTATTTAGTTTTAGATTTGAGTAATTTTAATAAAGATTTAAATTGGTATTTAAGAAAAATTGAAATAATAATTATTAAAACTTTAAGGAGTTTTAATATTAATTGCTCTACTAAAGATGGATTTACAGGTGTGTGGATAGGAGAAAGGAAAATTGCTTCAATCGGTATTGGATGCAAACGGTGGGTAACAATTCATGGCTTCTCAATAAACGTTAACTGCAAATTAGAAAATTTTAATAAGATTGTTCCTTGCGGTATTGAGGGCTGCCAAATGGTAAATATGTCTGATTACAATAAAAATGTAGATATAAAAGAAGTTAAGAAAATTATTAAAAAAATCATTCATGAAGAGTTTAATTTTAATTTTGTATCAGAATAGAAACTTAAAAGATTTGGAAATTTCATAAATATGAAAGAATTAGCATATTGGCCTGCAGCAAAATCTATTTCAAAAAATGAAAAATTTACAAGTAAAAGGAAAGATATAAATAATCTTGATCATGTTGATCAAATATGGGAATACTTAAAATTAAGATGTGGGAATACAATAGCTATTAATGATTTGAGAGGAAAAAATAAAGAAAAAATTTCCTATTCTGAATTAGCTAATTTAATCACTAAAGTCTCTAATTCTTTTAAAAATTATGGATTAGTTAAAGGTGATGTTGTCACATTAATATCTGAAAACTCACCAAGATGGTTAATAGCTGATCAAGGGTTGATGCGATTAGGAGCTATTAATGCTGTAAGAGGTATTAATTCACCATCAGTAGAATTAGAGTACATAATTGAGCATTCTAATTCTGTTGGTCTAATTGTTCAATCTAAGGAAGTTTGGTTGAAATTAAATAAAAAAAATGAATTTAAAAAAAGATTTAAATTTATAATTAATCTGGAAGATGAACAATTTGAAGATTTAATAAATTGGCCTGAATTTATAAAAGCAGGAGAAAAAAATCTTTTAAAAAATAATAGTTTCGAAAAATATAATCATCATAGTAACGATATTGCCAGCATTCTCTATACATCAGGGACAACAGGTAAACCAAAAGGTGTTCCCCTAACACATGCAAACTTTTTACATCAAATCATTAATCTGGCCCATATCGCCGATCCAGAACCGGGAACTTCTGTCTTGAGTGTATTACCTATCTGGCATTCGTATGAAAGAAGTGCTGAATATTTCTTTTTTTCATGCGGGTGTACTCAATTTTATACAAATCCAAAATTCCTGAAAGATGATATTAAACAAGTTAAGCCAGTTGTTATGGCTACTGTTCCTAGGCTATGGGAGGCTATTCATGATGGCTTTTTCTTGGCTTTAAAAAAAATGCCTCCTAAAAAACAGAAAATCATAAAGGTTTTGATAAAGAATAGTTCAATTTTTAAAAGAAATTTAAGAAAGATCAGAAATTTAGAAATTAATCAAGTAAGTTCCTTAGCAAAAATATCTTTGACAATATCTGTAATAGGAAGATTTTTTATACATAAGATATCTTCTACTTTTTTATGGCCAAGTATTTTGAAACAATTATGTGGAGAAAAACTTAAATTTCCGATCAATGGTGGGGGTGCTTTACCTGAGCACGTAGATTTGTTTTTTGAATCTTTAGGAATAGATGTTCTAGTCGGTTATGGATTAACAGAAACTAGTCCAGTACTAACTTGTAGAAGAAGAGAACTTAATGTAAGGGGATCTTCTGGACAGCCATTGGCATTTACTGAAATTAAAATAATGAATGAAGAAAAAGATAAGATTTTAAAATTTAAAGAGATAGGCAAGATTCTTGTTAAAGGACCTCAAGTTATGAAAGGTTATTTGAATAATATTTCAGCTACTAAAGATGTTTTATCAAGAGATGGTTGGTTTGATACTGGAGATTTAGGTTTTCTTATTCCAAATGGATCCTTGGTTATAACAGGGCGAGCCAAGGATACGATAGTTCTTTCCAGTGGAGAAAATATAGAGCCAAGTCCCCTTGAAACTGAGATTCTTAGTTGTGAATTTGTTAATCAAGTTCAATTAGTAGGTCAAGATAAAAAATGTTTAACAGCACTTGTCGCTCCAAACATAGAATTAGTAGAAAATAAATTCTTTGAAAATGATATTTCTAAATTAAATACGAATAAAAAAATTGGGTTGTTTTTTAAGTCGCAGATAAATAATTTGCTAAAAAACAGATTAGGAGCAAGATTTGAGGAACAGATATTAGATTGCTATTTTGTTGATGCTTTTACTTTAGAAAATGGTTTATTGACTCAAACTCTTAAGCAGAAAAGAAGAGAAATAGTTGATTTATATTCATCGCAAATAGAAGAAATGTATAAAAAATAAATTAAAAAAGAAAAATCTCTTTGATATCTCTATATTGAGAGGGTAAATTAATTTTTTATGGAAACCAAAAACTCTATATCCATCAAACGTTCAATAGCAATAAAAGCTATTGTTACCCCTACTTGGAAAGAAGATGCTGAGAAGGAATTAAGTAATGCGATTTCCGCCGTTGACCAACAGTTATCACAACTTGAACAAGAAGGTCAACAAATAGTTAGTAATATAAGAACCCAGTCAGTAAATCCATTAGATCCTAGAGTTCAAGAGCAAGTTGGCCAAGTTCAGCAACAAGTTGGTGCAAAAAGAAACGAACTAGAAGAGCAAAAAAGAAATCTATTGCAACAACAAAGCCAAGTTCGTGATTTAAAAATGGATGAAATTGTTGATCAAGGACAGGTTGATAGCTTTTGTGATGTTTCCGTTGGGGATAATCTTATTAAGAAAATGCAAGTTTCAATAACAGTTAAAGATGGGATAATTCAATCGATTAATAATAACGAATAAATTTAAAGGTTTAAATTCCTTTTGAATGTAAATCATAGTTTCTTTGGCGCTATTTTTTTGTAAAATATAAACATAACCATCTTTAGGAGTTTTGTAAGTTCTTAAAGCTAGTAAAACTTTAAAAAATCTATCTGATGTCTCACGAAATATTTATGCCAGCTCTTAGTTCTACTATGACTGAAGGCAAAATTGTTGAATGGTTAAAGAATCCTGGAGATAAAGTTGAAAGAGGAGAATCTGTTTTAGTTGTCGAATCAGATAAAGCTGATATGGATGTTGAATCTTTTCAAGATGGATATCTTGCTGCAGTACTAATGCCAGCTGGTAGTACTGCTCCAGTTGGTGAAACCATTGGACTTATTGTAGAGAATCAGGATGAGATAGCTTCTATACAAGAACAAAATAAAGGTAAACAGACTGAAGTATCCAGTGATGCTCAACTCGAATTGCCAAATAACAAACCTGAAATAAAAGAAGAGAAGCAAAAAGAGGTGCCTCAAAATAATGAGCAGGAAGTTGAGATTAAAAGGGAAAAAGTGCTAATTACCTCTAATGAGATTCAATTTAACGCCTCTACTAGTAATAATTCTTCAAGAGTAATAGCATCTCCAAGGGCAAAAAAACTTGCTTCAACAATGGGAGTTGAATTAGCAAAAGTGCATGGATCAGGACCTCATGGAAGGATTCAGGCTGATGATGTACTGAAGGCAAATGGCCAACCTGTGTCTATTCCATGGATAGGAGAGGGAAGTACTCCCGCTAGTATTACCAGTTCTCATGTTCAAGCTGAAAGGAAGTCAGAGACATTAGGTAATAGTTTTGGAAACCCCGGGGAAACTGTTCAATTTAATACTCTTCAAAAAGCTGTAAATAAGAATATGGAATCAAGTTTAAATGTTCCATGTTTTAGAGTTGGGTATTCAATTAATACTGATAAATTGGATAATTTTTACAAGAAAGTAAAGCAAAATGGAGTTACTATGACTGCGTTGTTAGTCAAGGCAGTTGCAAAGACACTTAAAAAACATCCCCAAGTTAATTCAAGCTTTTCAGAAAACGGAATTTCTTATCCAGAAAATATAAATATTGCTGTGGCTGTTGCTATGGAAGATGGAGGGTTGATAACTCCAGTATTAAAAGAACCTTGTAACACTGATTTATTTGAATTATCTAGAGAGTGGAAAGATCTTGTGAAAAGATCTAGAGCAAAACAATTAGAACCAGATGAATACTCAACAGGAACATTTACTTTGTCAAATTTAGGAATGTTTGGTGTTGACAGGTTTGATGCAATACTTCCACCAGGTACAGGTGCGATTTTAGCCATAGCATCATCGAAGCCAACAGTTGTTGCTAATAATGATGGCTCAATATCTGTTAAAAAAATAATGCAAGTAAATTTAACCGCTGATCATAGAGTAATTTATGGTGCTGATGGTGCATCATTCTTAAAAGACTTGTCTTCTCTCATTGAAAACGAGCCAGAATCACTTGTAGCCTAAATTTAATTGAATTTTGAAATTCATAATGAAGAAATAGATTATAAGCTAGAAGCTTATGATTATATTCTTGATGAAACATTAATTGCTAATAAACCTTCTAAAGTAAGGCATGATTCTAGATTAATGATAGTTAGAGATAGTTCATTAGAAGAAGACTTTACAACAAATAAATATACAAAGAATCTCGTGGACGAACTTAGAAAGGGTGATTTGGTAGTTGTAAATGATACGAAGGTGATGAAAGCAAGGTTAAAGGTTAAATTAGAAAATGGGAGATTAGTCGAATTATTAGTTTTGGAGAAAGCAGATCAATCTACTTGGCTATGTTTAGCAAGGCCTGCTAAAAAGTTAAAAATAAATAGACAATTAAATTTAAAATCATCCTTTGCAAAAGATATAAAATTGCATATTTCTGGAATTGATAAAGAGACTGGAGGAAGATTTATCAAGTTTCCAGAAAATATAAATGATCTAATCTCAATGAATAATCTCCTTGATATATATGGAGAAATACCTCTCCCTCCATACATAAAAAGCGCCGAAGAAGAATCTTTTCATGAAAACAATTATCAAACTGAGTATGCAAGTAATCCTGGAGCAGTTGCTGCGCCAACAGCAGGATTACATTTAAGTAAAAGTCTTATTTCAAAATTTAAAAAAAAAGGCATATTAGTTATGCCAATTACTTTGCATGTAGGTTATGGAACATTTAAGCCAATTGATCAAGAAGATTTATCTAATTTAAAACTTCACAAAGAGTGGGTCAGTGTTAGTAGGAAAGTGGTGGAAGAAATAAAAAGAGTAAAAAAAACGGATAGAAGAGTAATAGCTATTGGAACTACTAGCGTAAGAGCTCTTGAAAGTTGTTATTCGTATGAAATGGAAGACCTAATTCCTATAGCTAAGTATGTTGATTTAGTAATTAAGCCAGGCTATAAATTCAAAGCAGTTGATGGATTATTAACTAATTTTCATCTTCCAAAGAGTTCATTATTACTCCTAGTAAGCGCAATGATTGGTAGAGAAAGATTACTAAATCTGTATAAAAATGCCATAAAAGAAAAATTTAGATTTTTCTCTTATGGCGATGCTATGTATATTTCCCCAGATTCATTTCTGGTGAACAAATAAATTTAAGCTTTAACTGGCTCCTCAATTATTCCACTTGGAACTTCAGTAAACATAATTGATGATAAATACCTCTCAGCTAAATCTGGTAAAACAACCACTATAGTTTTTCCTGCATATTCATCTTGCTCAGCTAATCTAACAGCAGCAGCAGCAGCAGCCCCACAAGATATTCCTACGAGAAGACCTTCTTCTTTTGCCAATCTAAGAGCCATCTCGATTGATTCATCATTCGTAACCTGTTCAACTTTATCAACAATTGATAAATCAAGGTTTTTAGGAATAAATCCTGCTCCTATGCCTTGTATTTTGTGTGGTCCAGATTTTACTTCTTCGCCATTCATTGTCTGTGTAATAACAGGGCTATGAGATGGTTCTACTGCTACAGAAACAATATTCTTGCCCTTCTCTTGTTTGATGTATCTTGAAACTCCTGTAATTGTTCCACCTGTTCCAACCCCAGCAACAAAAACATCAATTTCACCATCGCAATCATCCCAAATTTCAGGCCCAGTTGTTTTGAAATGGATTTCTGGGTTTGCTGGATTATCAAACTGACCCGGCATGAAGTATTGAGTGGGATTACTTTCTGCGATCTCTTTAGCTTTAGCGATTGCTCCTGGCATACCTTTGGAAGCCTCTGTTAAAACAATTTCGGCACCTAATACTGCCATAACTCTTCTCCTTTCAATAGACATAGATTCAGGCATTGTAAGGATTAGTTTGTAACCTCTTGCTGAAGCAGTAAAAGCTAGGGCAATTCCAGTATTTCCAGATGTAGGTTCAACAATGGTTTTGTCTTTTGTAAGTTTTCCGCTTTTCTCCGCATCCCATATCATGTTTGCACCAATCCTGCATTTAACACTATATGCAGGATTTCTCCCTTCGATTTTTGCTAATACAGTAGCTTTTGCGTTTTTAGTAACTGATTTTAATTTTACTAATGGAGTGTTTCCAATAGCAAGACTGTTGTCCTCATAAATTTTTGCCATTTATATTATTGAAAAATATACATTAATACTAACTATTTTTTTTGAAAAAGAGTGTATAAGTTTTTATTCGGTAAATACTAGGAATTTAAAAATTATTTAATGCTTCAGAAAAGGTTCTCCATAACTGATCTTTATCTTCTAGTCCAACAGATACTCTAATAAGGTGCGAAGGAATGTTAAAACTTTCAACCCAATCTAATTCGTCATAATGAGCTAATAAAACATAAGGACATACAAGGGTAAATTTTGTACCTAAACTAGGTCCTTTTGATATTTGAAGAGAATCATAAAACTTTTTTGCTTTCTCTAGACCTCCTTTTAATTCAAACGATAATAAGCAACCATATCCCCCATCAGAAGTAAGTATGGAATTAAAATTAGGACAATATTCGGGATGAAAAATATTTTTGATCTCTTTATGGGTTTCTAATCTTTTTTTTAATTCCAAACATGCTTTATTTTGGTCAAAAACTCTTTGTTTTACATCTCTACTAACTTTTTCTAGAGAAACTATATCGCTATCTGAGAGCTTTGGAAGGTTTATTTCTCTTAAAGTATTTCTAAACTGATCAATCCATCTGCTTTTTGGATTTAGTATTAGTGAGCCAGCGAGAATATCACCGCTACCGGAAAAGATTTTTGTTAGTGAAGTGAAAACCATATCTGCATGCTCGAGAGAATTTATATTTATATTTGAACCAATAGTATCGTCAACTATCACAGGTATTTTTAATTTATTTGCTATTTCTGAAATTTTTTTTATGTTTACACATTTGAGCATTGGGTTACTTGGTAATTCAATAATCAAGGCTGCTGGATTTATTTTTATTATTTCTAATTCAATATCATTGCAATTTTCTTCTGTTACTAACTTTGCTCCATGAAAGATATGCATTGGTAATTTAAGTACATCTACATATGGGAAACCAATTTGAAGTGTAGGTCTATCTGGAAATAATTTATATATTATTTCTAATGATGTGTATAGTGCTGACATGCCAGATGAGGTTAAGTGGATATCATTGGAGCTTGATTTTGTAAACTTGGAAATTCTATCTTTTATTCTTTGATAACTTTCATTGGCTAAAGATTTTGAAGGGCAATCCTCAATTCCTAATTCAATGGCAGCAGCTCTTGAAGATAAACCGAGACCCGTATGTTGCCAAAAAGATTTTGCATATATGCTCGCTGATTCTCTAGTAATTAAAAAAAATAAATTATGTCTTTTTTCGATATATGAAGATCCTTTAGAAGTATTTTTATCACAGTATTTTTTTGCTTTTAAAGCTATTCTTTCATCGGGATAGGGCCAGATACATTGATCATTTAAGTGACTTTCTTTTTTTTTATTTTCACATAATTTTTTTACTAAAGGATTGAGTCCAAAACGAGGATAGATTGACTTTAATAATTCTATGCATTTTGGATTTTTTTCCTCATAATTAATTACATCATTCCAAGTTGGTAATGCTACAGAAACTGCATGTTCATTATCAGGAATCGAATGCCCCAATTCTATATTTTTCCATATTGGATTTTTAAGTAAATTTCTCAATTTTTAGAATTTATTTAAGGCAAATAAGATATCTGAAATTAGATCATTTGTATCTTCACAACCTACCGACAATCTTATAAGAGAATCATCAATGCCTAGAAGATTTTTTGTTTTATCATCAACGGATGCGTGAGTCATTGTTGCAGGATGGCAAATTAAACTTTCAACTCCTCCAAGACTTTCTGCTAATGAGAAATATCTAAGAGATTTACAAAATTTAAAAGTGTCAGCTTTATTTAAATTTAATTTTAGGGTGATCATTGAACCACCTGATTTCATTTGTGATTTTGCTAAATCAAATTGTGGATGTTTTTGATTAAAGGGGTAAAAAACTTTACCAACGATTCTGTGATTTTCAATTTCCCTAGAAATTATCTCTGCACTTTTTGTTTGTTGTTCGATTCTTAGAGGTAGAGTTTTTACTCCTCTTGTAATTAACCATGAATCAAAAGGAGAGGGTTGAAGTCCTAAAGCTTTTTGAGAGAAAAGCATCTTACTATTCCATTCCTCGTTATTTGTTAGGACCGCTCCACCAAGTGCATCACTATGGCCATTTATAAATTTTGTTGTACTTATAAGAGATAGTGTTGCGCCTAGTTCTAGAGGTTTTTGAATGAGAGCTGTAGAAAAGGTGTTATCTAGTACAACAGGTATTTTGTATTTATTAGCTTCATCACAAATAAGTTTAATATCAAGTACTTTTAAAAGAGGATTTGTTGGACTTTCGAGCCATATTAAAGTTGGCTTAAAGTCTTTAATTTCCTTAAAATTTTCTTTATTTGTAAAATCTTTATATAAAACTTCTATTCCAAATTTTTTGAAAATTTTATCAAACATTCTTACTGTACAACCATATAGATTTGACTCGCAGAGTATTTTATCTCCTGATTTTAATGAAGATGTAATTGCAGTTACTGCACTTATGCCAGATCCAAAAATTGCACAATATTTGGATTCCTCTATAGATTTAAGTATATTTTCTAGAATTTTAAAGTTTGGATTACCTGATCTGGTGTAATCGAAATTTCCTTTATTACCATGTTTAAATGTTGAGGTAGAAAAAATTGGTGGCATAACACATCCAGTCTCTTCAGAAAATGTTTCTCCATGATGAATTGATAAGGTTTTAACACCTGGCTTTTTGATAATATTTTTCTTATTTCCCATTTTTTTAAAACAAAAAATTAAAACCTCTCACCAATAAGGTGAGTGATTTAATAATTTCAAGAAAAGGATTTTTATACTTTTCTTGAATAGTACTCAACAACTAACAACTCGTTTATTTCAAGTGCTACCCATTCTCTATCACACTTTCCGTTGATTTTGCCTGTTAACTTTGGTTTGTCCAACTCTATATGAGGTGGGACATTAGCTAAACCAGGAAATTCAATATTACCTTCTACAAGTTTTTTACTCGCTTTGTTTTCTTTAATGCTAATGACATCTCCTGTTTTACATTGGTAACCTGCAATATCAAGAACTTTTCCGTTAATGGTTACATGCCCATGATTTACTAGTTGTCTTGAACCTGGGATTGTTCCACCAAAACCTAATCTAAAACAAACATTATCTAATCTGTTTTCTAAAAGTCTAAGGAGGTTGGTTCCTGTAGAGCCTTCTTGAGCCCTAGCTTTTTTAACGTAACGAACTAGTTGCCTTTCAGAAACTCCATAGTTGAATCTAAGTTTCTGCTTTTCTTCTAGACGAATTGCGTATTCTGATCGCTTGCGACGGGCTTGGCCGTGCTGACCTGGAGGATTAGACTTCTTTGAAGCTTTCCTAGTGAGACCTGGTAGTTCTCCCAAGCGACGCGTAACCCTTAATCTTGGGCCGCGGTATCTTGACATAAGTTTAAATTAAAATTGAGATTTGCAATAAATTGGATAATTGATTAAATTCAACTAAACTAATTACTACTGAAATATTATTTTACATCATTAAAGTGATTAAAAGCTTCAACAAATTACTTAAATCTATACTTCTTTTGATGATTTCCCTCTATCAAAAGTGGTTTTCGCCTTTTTTTGGACCAAGATGCAGATTTATACCAAGTTGTAGTTCTTATGGATACGAGGCTATTACAAGGCACGGCCCTTGGAGAGGTGGATGGTTGACCCTAAGAAGATTAAGCAAATGTCATCCGTTAACTCCATGCGGTTGTGATCCTGTTCCTGATTAAGTGAATGAAAATATTCATTTTTGTTAGGAAAGGTTGTTGCCTTTGCGAGACATTAAAAAATAAAATAACAAAAATAAATCTTGAAGAAATAAAACTTAAATTAGAAATCAATGAAATTGATATAGATAGGTTTGATTTGTACCAAGATAAATATAAAAAATTCGATAATGAAGTTCCTGTGGTCGCTATTAAAGAAAATAAGTCTCAAGAAATTATTGAGTTACCTAGGATCTCTCCAAGATTGAAAGATGATCAACTAATAAAATGGCTGGTAAAAAATATAAATATTGCTTTGAATAAGAATTGATTGGAGGATGAGATCAATAAAATTACATAAACTTCTATCTTTAGTAGAAATTGTTCCAACATCTGGGTTGATAAATCCAGAAATAACTAATATATCTTTTAATTCCAAAGAAGTTGAAAAAGGAACTTTGTTTTTGGGATTACCAGGATTAAATGTCGATGGAGGCAAATATTGGGGAGAGGCTATTGAAAATGGTGCAGAGGCAGCCATTATTGGTTTCAAAGCCAAAGAATTAACTGAAACTATTGATCATAAAAGAGTTCTTGTTATCGACGAGCCTTTAGAGGATCTATTTTGTGGTCAAATAGTATCCGAGTTTTGGAATAGACCTTCCAGTAAACTTAAACTTATTGGTGTAACAGGTACTAATGGGAAAACAACAATAACTTTTTTATTAGAATATCTACTTAATAAATTAGGAAAAAAGACAGCTTTATTCGGAACATTATTTAATAGGTGGCCAGGATATTCAGAGGTATCTTCACATACAACTGATTTTGCGGATAAACTTCAAAAGAAATTAAATGCTGCAGTTGAAGCTGACTCTGAGTTTGCAATATTAGAAGTAAGTTCCCATGCTATTGCTCAAAATAGGATATCAGGTTGTGAATTTAATGCAGCTATTTTTACAAATTTATCTCAAGACCATCTTGATTATCACTCCGATATGGAATCGTATTTTCAGACAAAAAGAAGATTATTTTTCCAGCCTTACTTATCAGAAAATAATGGTACAGCTGTTTTAAATTGCGATGACCTTTGGATTTCAAAATTGCCAACTCATCTAAAAAAAAGATCGTCTTTAGTTTCTACAAAAAAGATTAAGAGCGAATTTGAAAATGAAGAATTATTTTATGTAACAGATAAAAATTTTACTGGAAATGGTTCCTCATGCATCTTTCATACCCCTGAAGAAAAAATAAACCTTTTTGTTCCACTAGTTGGAGAGTTTAATTTAATGAATGCTATTCAAGCAATAACAATTTTGTATAAAC
>CABZLA010000019.1 GCA_902526435.1 uncultured Prochlorococcus sp.
AAATTGAATTTATTTGATTCTAAAAATATTTTTGTACCAAGCCTTGAATCAATTCAACCTTTAGTTGATAGGATATCTCAAAAAATATTAATAGAAAGATTGAACCTTCCATCACCAAGATGGAAAAAAATAGAGGAATATAAAAGTCTTGATGATGAACAAATTGAGTATTGGAATTTTCCTCTTATGATTAAATCTTATAAAGGAGGCTATGACGGTAAAGGAAATAGAAAAATTAATACTAGAGAAGAACTTAATTCTTTTTTTAATGAAACTAATTCATTCGAGTGGATTATTGAAGAATGGGTGGATTATAAAAATGAGTTTGCTTTAGTAGGATCAAGAGATTTTGATGGAACGATAAGATTCTTTCCAGTTGTCGAGACATTTCAAAAAAATAATATTTGTGATTGGGTTTTGTCTCCAGCTGAAATTGATTATGATTTGAAAACTTTTGCGAAAAATATTTTCTCATCAATAGTAAATGAACTTAATTATGTGGGAGTAATGGGAATTGAATTCTTTTATGGTGATAAAGGATTATTAATTAATGAAATAGCTCCTAGAACTCATAATTCCGCACACTTTTCTATTGAAGCTTGTTCTTCAAGCCAGTTCGATCAATATGTTTGTATATCTTCAGGCATTAAGCCTCCTGAAATAAAAATGAATTCCCGAGGATCGTTAATGATAAATTTACTAGGGTTGAGTAAAAAATTTCCTTTGCCCATAAAAAAAAGATTAGATTTGTTATCTCAAATAAGTGGTTCTAACCTCCATTGGTATGGCAAATCTAAAGAAAGTGTTGGGAGGAAAATGGCTCATATAACGTTTTTACTTAACGAAGATAATCAGTCGAAAAGAGTTGAAAAATCAAAAGAAATATTAAATAAGGTAAGAGAGATTTGGCCATCTCCAAATGACTAAAGAAATAAGTTAATATTTGTTTACTGGATCTTTGGTCAAGTTCTTCTTTATGTGCTCTGATCTGACTCTTTTTCGACTTGAGGAGACTGTCGTGATGTGGACGTAAACCAATCCTGTAATTGGAAACGAAAGCCCACTTTGACTCCTCTTCTGGCTTTTCCAGGTCGATGCATCAGAGAACTGGCGGGGATTCGGTGTTGCCTATCAAACTGCTTGTTAATACTTGCTTTTGGTAGGTAATTTTATTTTCAGAATTAAGAGAAAAAGGTTAATAAGAAATTCAATACTTGACGAACTATGCTTATCTCACTATATTAGTAGTACACCTGTATTACTTACTAATGACTCTAGGAGGAGCAAATGTTTGGTCTAGTTTTTCTTATGGCAGTCGTGTTGACACCCCAAATGGCTGGATACTTAATCCGCAAAGCAGTTTTTTAATCTTGTTTGAAAAGTGCAGAAAATCAGCACGGAACAACATCAAAGTTTATACCCATCTCTTCTATGCAAATCATCTAGGAGAACCAGCAGGACTTAAAAACACAAGACTTCATGATCTTGACACTGCCTTTGAAACATGGAATGAACTAATAGCTGGAGGATGGACTGAAGTAACAAACCAATTTCAAGAATAAGCATGACAAACTTAAATCCAATCAAAAAGAAACTTGCAAAAGAGAATAGAAAAGTATCTGTTCAAGACCCATCAAAACTATTAGCTGAATTTTTTAGTGGCGTAGTAATTAAGCTCGATGAAGAATATATCTATGACTAATGGGTAGATCCTCAGTCATGGGCTTACTTCGAGTACCACTCAGAACTGAAAAGCAAACGAACAAAGATATGCATTACTTGCACTCACTTTCGCTACAGCACGACAGATCAATGTGTAACTATCTTGACTTGTCCTTTTCACCAGAAGCTTATTCCTCAAGGAGATCACTTAGTTAAGGGCTGTAAATTTTGGAAAAAGTATGAGAAGATGTTTGCACCTGAACTGCTTAACAAAAGGTATTAATAAATATAATTTATGCTTAAATATCTTTCAGTTCTTATTACCTTACAAATGCCTTATTCGGAAACTAAAGTAATTATTGGTGGTCCAGCCCCTATACCAGTATTTATTTTTATTTTTAATTTCATTAAAAATAAATTTGAAGCTAGGGCACAATCAACTTCTAATAGTTAATATATTTGCCTAATCTTTATGTTTAGTTATTTGGCTTTCTTTAAATAAAGATTCTTTTTATTAGCTTGATCTGATGTAAACAACATAACTAATATTGTCCCAACTAAGAAAGAAAACATCGTTGTCACCTCTAAAACTGTCACCATTTCACTAGGCAGATAATTTGTAAACATAATAAAGTTCATTACTTATTTCAAACGTAGCAACTATTCAATGTTTGACCATGGATAATAACTTTATTTATTCGAAGTTTTAACAATGAGTTTATAAAAATAAGAAATACCTCGTTAAAAAAACTATATTCCCTCGTTAAAAAAACTATATTCCTACTAAATTTTTTGTATGAAAATTTAAGACTTTTTACTCAGTTGAAATAATTTAGTGAAAATTAAGAGAAGATTGTGAAGACTGCATAATTAATTAGAATCATCTCTGAATTTAATTGAACGAATCCAAGAATAGTATCTAGATTTTCTATTTTGTTGCTCTTTAAAAATTAATCTATCTGCAGTCTGCGACGGTGATTCTCCCCTCTTAATATCGGTCGACATGGCAATACCAAATCCACTCGCCTCAATTTTAGGAGTTCCTCCTTCAAGATAAAAGAGAAAGGACCAACCTTTATTCCACCCAAGATAAAAGGGATTTTGAGGCATGAATTTATTTATAATTAATATATCAATAATAATTTCTAAATAAAATTTTTTAATGTATTTACTAATACATCTGGAAATAGTTTCCAAAAAAAAAGGGGCTAATTACTCCTTTTTTTGATCACCTTTGGATACCTTTTCTATGTTGGAATTTTTATTCTCCATAAAATGTTAAATTGTTTTTAGCTAGAACAAGAAAAGCCGCCTGCAAGAATATTTTTAAAAATCGGTGCTTGACCTAATGCATATAAGAAAAAGACTGATGATGCAAAAGTAAGGACTATTTTAGAAGCTTTGTTAACTTTTAGATTCGAAACTTTTGTAAGTGCTGAGTTCATTTTTTAATTATTTCTAGAATTACTATAGCTCCTTGAATAAAAGATTAAGCATCAAAATTTACCAAAAATTAATTTTATTGTTGTGGTAATTTGGCGACATTTTTTATTTGTTCAAATTCATTTTTAGAAACGACCCTTATTTTGTAATTAGGATATCTTCTTTTCCACCAGTTGTTTATTGATATTGCAATTCCATCCAAGTCTTTAGTACAGATATGTACCCATATAATTTTATCTTGATCTTGCTTAAAAAATTCCCAATTCGTAGGTGAATTCATTTAATAAAGTAAATAATTAAACCTATAAAAGAACTTCCTACCAATAGCAGGACCATTAATAAAGCTATTAGCTTTGCTAGACCCATAAAGATAAATTCGAATCTCCTGTTGATCTCTGCATCCAATGAATTTTCCAAACATCACCCACTTTTTTAAAAATAGAAGTAACTGTTGGCAAATCATCATTAGGAGTCCCCTTGTATATGAATTTTGAACCAAGAGTGAAAATGCACATTACGACATTATCACTTAGAAATTCGAATCGGTGTATTTTTGTTATTTCTGCTTTTTCTTGTACTACATCCCCAGAGTTCATCATTTCTTCAAATCCTTTTGCACTTATAGGATTACCACTTGGTCTGATAAATAAAAAATCGGGAGTTGCATTGTTCATGAAAAAAGAACCCATCTTTTGTGGGGATGCGAGCTCATCTAACAATGAAATAATTTTTTCTTTATCAGTCATTAGAAATGTAAGTTTTATCTATTTATTTTAGACAGACTGTCAATAATCTATTTAGTTTTAATTATTGTAAATATCTATTGTAAACAAACTAATTGTTCAAGTATTAACTTGCTGTATCTTCTTGAGCCCATTCTTTATGTTTTTGTTCTAGATCTGTAACTGAATCCCTTTGATAAGTTAACTTTAAATGATTATGAGCTAGCTGATCTTTGGCTACCGTCATATCGTTTGAAAAGAAATTAAGTGGCTCTACTTTCATACCTTTTTTATTTTCCATAGTTTCTTCAATTATTAAATTACAGATATATTTTTAAATGTTTTTATGAGAAACCCCAGAAATTTAATCTTTTATTTGGTTTTGCTTTACAGATTTAGAAAAATTACTTATTTAGAGGGGTTAAGATTTGAGTCGGAAGCGAACTAGATTTATCCATAATCCATCTCTCTCTTTCTTCATATTTAACTGTTCATAAAAGGAATGAAGATATTTTCTTTCAAAATACTTCAACAATGAATCTTGTTGTTGGACAGATAGTAAAAATCCAACCAATAAAATTAATAAAATTAATCTAAAAATAGTTTTAAAAATTTGAAAATAATATGGATTAAATTAGGAAATTTTTCATTTAAGCCAAATACTACCAACATAAGTACTCATATCTGTACAATTTTTTTAAGATAAAAAATGTTTTTATTATTTAGCCTCCACTAAAAAAAAAAAAAGATTGAATACTGACTTTAGTAATCAATCTCTTAACTTAGTTATTTGTAATAGTGAACAACTGGCTGCTTAAACCAATCTAATGAACGTATCTGATGGACTATCGATCGTTTCTAATCCCTCCCTTTGAAAGTTAGTATGAATAAATTTTTTTGTATATGCGTAAATATGCTGATTTATTTAAACAATATTTGCAAGTTTAACTATTTAAATAAATCCAGGAATTATCCATCCAAAAAAACCATAATTAACAACTAAGGCCAATAAGCCAACCATGGCTAATCTTCCATTAGTTATTTCGGCATTTTTCCAATAACTTTTTCTTCTGTTGTTCATTTTGGGGAATTTTGGTGCATCAAAATTGGGCTCTAAAGGCTCTTGTAATCTCTTTATTGTATAAAGCGTAAATTGCAATGTTATAGCTATAACAACAATTATAAAACCAGTAAGTGGGCTCATTAGATTAAACGAATCCGGGTATTATTTGACCAGTTGTTAAATAAGCTCCAACGGCCGCTATAAACCCAATCATTGCAAATCTGCCATTAAGTTGTTCAGCAACAATTTTTTCTTTTTCAACTGATTTAATTTTTGACATTTCTATAGATATAATTATTAATAAATGTAACATAAAATTTACGTAATGTAATAAAAAAAAGTGAAAAACAGTTATTTCTAGTTATTCAGTTACATTATTGCTACATAAATGTCGATAATAAAATCTATTAGATTTTAAATAGAAAAAAAATTTTTTCTCTAAATATATTTGTTAGTTATTTTTGTTTACTTGAGGTAGGTAAAACTTGTTTCCAAGAGTATAACCAATTGACATTAGTACTAAACCTATCAGTTGAGGTAGATGTGCATTAGCTAAAGAAATTTTATCCATTATTTATGTAGTTAAAAAAACATACTAGTTAATAATTATTTATTCTGTAGTCTTTTATTAAATTTATGAAAATTAGAAAGTTTAATAATCGATTTCACCAGATTCTTTTAATGAATTAACGATTCTCTGATTTTCAGTTTTTAAATTTTCTAATGCTGATTTAGTAAATTGTTCTGTAGCTTCAAATTTTGCTGAGCGGATTATTTTTTTATTAGGCAATTTCTTTTTTTTCTCTTGCTTCATTTTGAAAATTTATTTTAATCGATATTAAAAGAAAGAGATTGTTATTAAAGTATGAATTTTTACAAAAAATTAGTTCATAATAATTATTCATAAACTTTTTTTTAATGATTTAACTAACTATTTAAATCAAAAATTTCAAGTTTAAAATATCATTAAAATTTATCTTAGGGTCTTTTGGAATAATTCAAATTGCTCAATCTTTTGGAAGCCTCAACCAACCGCTGGTCCATTTTGATTTTAGAGTTAACCAAGAAATCCTTTTAATATCTTTTTTGTTTTTTGTTGGGAATAAATCTACCCATCTTTTGTCATTTTTACCTCCATAGGCCTTTACTTGATAATGACGATTTCCTTCGATTGTTTTTGGTGCTGTCCAGCAATTTGTGGGAGGCCATTTCATATATTAATTTTCTAATAAAAAAAGAATTTTATAAAGTGCTATTTCCTGTTAAAAGTAAACCATAGTATGCAATAGTTCCAAGAATCAAAACTATACCCAACACTCGAATAATCATTTTTTAATAATATTTAATTTTGAATAATATTAAAAATAAATTAATGAGTAAGATAATTGTATTATTTTTTAATCTTATGAATTGTTAAAAATTTATTATCTCATTTCTTATTCTTATTGTGATTCCTAGCCAATGAGTGGCATGATTCTGGATGCCACTCATGTTGGATTCTTGCAATGAAATTATAAATAAAAGAATCAGGACATTCAGTTACTTCTTGAAGCTCAGAAAGTTCCCCTTTAATAAATTCATAAACACTTGAAACTATTCCAATATTTTGTTCGTGAGTAGGTTCCCAAGTTTCAATTTCTTTTTTCATGTATTCTTTCATTTTACTTATCTTCTATAATATCGTAATAAATAATATCTCCATAATCAGCATCTGAACAACATATATCCCCATATATTTGATCTAATAAATCAAAAGCATCTGCAAAGTTTGAAAAAGATTGCCTTGTGACATCATCTTCTTTTCCATCAATTCTTACGATTTTATAATTCATAAAAAAAATTATCTTAAACTAATCTAAATTTACTATGAAGCTTAAATTTTTTATTTAAGAGCTTTAGGGTATAGCTTCCCAATCTTGTCTTTTTGTTTTTCTAATTTTTTTTTCTTATAATTTTCAGACAAAATTCTTCTAATTAGTAATTGTGGGATTAGCCATACCAATGCTATTGCGACAGCCATAAAAACAGGATTTCTCCAAGTATGTCTAATTATTTCTTGAGTAAATTCTTGATTAAAGATCTCCATAAATTAATCTTCTGCAAGTAATTCATTGTTGGGAAATTTATCTTTAATTTTTAAAAGATATTCTTGTAAATTTTGTTTGTTATCGGAACACATTTTTTCTAATGACCTTTCCATAAATTGGTTTAAACCTTTACCCTCCAATCCCAAAGACTTTGTTCCAGATGCATACATCATTACCAATAATACTTTTGCTTCGTTCTCAGTCATCCAAGCATGCGATGCTATTAATCTATAAATTCTGTCTAATGGACTTTTGCTTTCTGACATTTTTGAATTATAACTAAAATCCATTCCATTACAGTAAAAGAATTAGTAATTAATTTTTTTTTTAATGCTTCAGAAATTATAATATTTGAAATTAACTAAAAATATGTCTACTTACCTCATTACTGGCTCAAATAGAGGAATTGGATTGGAATTATGTAAACAAATTATTGATAGAGGAGATGAGGTAATAGCTACCTGTAGAGAAGCTTCTTCAGATTTAAAAAACTTAGGTGTAAGAATTGAAGAAAATATAGATATTTCTTCAGAGGATTCAATCAATAATTTAAGGCATGCATTATTAGGAGTCGAATTAGATTGTTTAATTCATAATGCAGGTATTTATGAATTTAATTCGATTGATAATTTTGATCAAGAAAGTATTATTCGTCAATTTGTAGTAAATGCTTTAAGTCCTCTTTCTATGACTAGATCACTGAAAGGTCTTTTAAAAAAATATTCAAAGATTGGTTTTATCACTAGCAGAATGGGATCCATTGGTGATAATTCATCCGGTAGTTCCTATGGTTATAGGATGTCTAAAGTAGCTTTGTCTATGGCAGCGAAATCACTTTCAAGAGATTTGTTAAAAGAAGATATTTATGTTGCTATTTTGCATCCAGGCTTAGTAAGTACCCGTATGACTGGATTTACAAAAAATGGTATATCTACAGAAGAATCCGCAAATGGACTCTTAAAACGTATCGACTCTCTTAATAAAAATAATACTGGGACATTTTGGCATACTAATGGAGAAATTTTGCCTTGGTAGATTTAATTTATTTACTTGAACTCTGGCTTAAAAAAATGATTTGTTAAAAAAGCTTTAAATTTTTATATATTTTGTTTTTTTTTTAATTCATCTTGGTTATGTTAAGGAAAATATTAGTAAAGGAGGTGATTCATTGTCGTATCTACCGAAAATTACGGTTACAAAAGAGGCCGTGAAATCAGTATCTACAACCTGTTCATTGGTCTCTTATTCTTTAATAAAGAAGAAAGGTTTTATTATTAATAGATTTATATAAAAACAACCCGAATAAAACATTAAAAGCTCTGTTTCTCATGAAGTTACAGAGCTTTTTTATTTGCTTAGTAAATTAAAAAGTTTATTTATTAATTCCTTTCTTTTTAAGATTGTTTTTTCTCCATACTGTTTATTCTCCTCCCTAAGAATTGACTGACCCTTTGGACCTAACCCTTTGATAATAAATAATTTATCCTCATTTATCCATCTTTCGGTCATTTCATTATTTAACTCGACATGGAATTGTAAACCGTAAGCTAAATCCCCAATCTTAAAAAATTGCTCCTTACAACGCATATTACTGGCTATGAGTTCGGCATTTTTTGGTAATAAAATTCTATCGCCATGCCAATGCAGTACATGAAAAGGAGTTTCACAAAATTTCTCTAAGTCATTATTTGATCGATTAAAAAAAACTTGAGACCATCCAATTTCTGGTAAAGGTTTAGGAGGAGATCCTTGTTTTAAAATTTCGACATCACCTCCTGCTGCGTTTGCTAATAACTGAGCTCCTAAGCAAACTCCGATAATACTTGTCTTTTTTTTTAATTCTGACTTTATAAAATCTCTTTCTTTTTTTAGCCATGGATATTTTGTGCTCCCAATATCTTTTACTCCCATTGGTCCACCCATTATTAAAAGTAAATCATCTTTATTAGTTTTAGGTAGGTCATCACCTTGGTCCAGACGGGTGATTTCTATATTCATCTCCCTCTCCTTAGCTATCTGATAAAAAAGACCTGGTCCTTCTATTTCTAAATGTTGCAAAACTAATAGCCTTTTCATTTGTAATTTTTAATCAGAAGTCAATAAAAAAATTTTATTTAAAACATAATTAAAAAATTAATTAATGCTGTTTATTTTGTTTTCCCAAAATATATCAAAGCTAAAAAAGAAATTGTACTTACGATTGCTATTAAATACCAACCTGATGATGAGTTGCTAGAAATTTCTGACATTTATTATGGTGATTTTTTTGAAGAATTAACAATTTTGGAAAAAATTAGTAATGAGGCTAATAAAAATATCAAAAGTATATATGTGATGTTCATTTATAGAAATATACTTACGATGAGAAAAATAATTCCAATAACTACAGCAACGATTGCTCCGTCAACTAATAAGTCTTTCCATGTGTAACTATTGAGCATTTTTAATTTATCCTCCTCACTCATTAAATTCTTAAGCCATGTCCAGTCCAAAATTTGCGTTAATGCTAACGCAAATACTAAATGCCCAACCAAAATACCAATTAGGTCAATACGAGATATTTCTTTAGTAAAACTTGTGATACTAAATATTTCCACTATTTTTTATCTTTATTAGAAAGAGCGCCGCCTTCTTCTTTATACTTTTCCCAAGCTTCACTTATTTTTGCTTTTGAAAAACTTTGTTTACTTTCTTGAATTTTGTTTTTTAGCCCATTAAAACTATTCGAGATCTCTTTTTTTGTTGGCTCATCAAGAAATTTTGAAGTTAATTTCCAGAGATACCAGCTACTAGCAGCGAGTAAAATTAAACCTAATAATTGCATATGATTAGTTTTTTAACATCCTACATCTATTTACATGGAAACGATATTCTCAAACTAAAAAAATTTAGAGTTTATTTTTCAAATGATTAAATTTTTTTTCAAAACTTTAACCAGTGAAAAAATATCCTTTCTAACAACCATATAGTTAATCCACCTTCAATAAAAGCTAACCAATACATTCCATAATCTGAAAAACCCATCTGCTCTTTAACCGTACTTATTAACTTTTTATGAGCTTGAATGAGATCTTTCATTTCTAATTAAATATTTAAAAAGTTAAAATCTTTGGATCTCTTCCATCAAAAAACCTTTTCCGTAACAGCAAAGACAAGTTCGGGCTTCGTCTAATGAGATTCTTAAATAACCCACACCATTGCATTTGATGCAATTAGTCTTGGTTTTAGAGTAGATCTTGGAATTGAGTTTAGCAGCTCTATTCAAAAAAGAAACAGTTTCTTTGCGGCCATTGGCTTTATTTGCTTTATTTAAAAGCTTTTTGTAATTTACTTTTAATTCTTTTATAGTCATTGGTTCAAAAGTGGATTGATTGTATTTGAAATTGATTGGATAGAAAATATTAAGTATTTTCCAGAAATTTGAAAAAGAATATATGTTATATCTCAGCAAGAGATTCATTCAATATAACCACTATTAATTAATACCGTTACTACTAAAACTAAATATTATTGGATTTAACAGAAAATTTATATTTTTAATTCTCAAGTTTCTTAGATATCCTTAAAAATAAAATTTATATTGTTTGAATTTGAGTAAAGTTATTTTTGGAATCTATTTAATAAAAGATTATTAATGGAATATCGTAATTTTAACAATAATTAAATTATTAGGCAGCTCTATAAGAACCGCTTGGTCTTTTAAGACTCTTTAATAAGAGATCATTTTCTTCAGTAAGAATATCAAGATTTGATTTTTTAAAATCTTTTTTCATCTCAGATGATTGTTTTTTAAATATTTTTTCAATCATTGAATTTAAAAATCTATGAAAACCAAATTCGATCTTATCGTTCCTAAAAGAATTACGCGTGACATTTTTTACAAAAAAAGCTTATATTTTATTTCGCACATAGAAAAGTGAATTAAATCTACAACTTGTGGAAAAACCTGTTGAAAAATGGTTAAAAAGTGGATAACTCATGGGGATCATGATAAAAACAGGGTTTTTTGGCTTATTTTCTAAGTATTAATACTGCATCAATAAATTATTAAATGTAGTTTAATAATCAATAAAACTTATTGAAACAACAATGGGATCATTCCTTTTCTAAAAAAAAATTATTTTTATAAATAAAATTTTTTTCTAGTAAATAAAATACTTTTTTTATTTGCAACATGTTTCAAAATGAAAATTTTATTAAAGGTAAATTTTACACCTTTTTAATTTTTTACTGATTCTATAAAAAGTTAGTAAAAAAAAAAGATTAATTCGGTTTTCTCTCCGGTTCTATTTTTCACATAGAAAATCAATCGAATAGATTAAATATTATTCTTAAACTAAAAATGACAGAAGAAAAAAAAGATTCTAAAAAATGCGGTGGAAAGAAAAAAATCATGTTTGCTTATGGTTTTATCCAACTAGGTTCTAGTTTTGTTTCTGCAGTAGCTTTAGCGGCAATTGCTGTTGGATTTTGCTCTATAAAAAAAGAATCTAAAGTATTTAATAATTGTGTGGCTGAAATTGTAGAAATTGGTAGTACTAATGCAGAGGCAGTTAGATACTGCAACGGTGGCAATTAAATCAGTTTAATTAAATGAACTCTACTCATGGTTTTCTACTTGACTCTTTAAAAGAGGAACCAATAGGTGAGACAGTTCATTTTGTTTGGTATATAACGGATGTTGGTATTGCGGCTCTCTTTAAGGGAAATGAGATTCTAAAAACTTATAGTTTAAATGTTGGGAAAGAGGCAAAAAATTTAAGCCTTGATATCAGTAAGGAAGAAAAAGAATATTGTGAAATTGAGGATAAAAAACTTTTTATTTTTTATTCTTGAAGTAACAAGTTAAATCAATAGGATGGTTCTAGATTATAAACTGATTCTTTAACACTCTTTTCACTAATTATTTCAAAAGTAAGTTCTTCATTTAAGGCATTTATGTAGGAAGTATAGAGTTTGCCCCAAACGAATTCAAACTCATCTTTCGTAAGGTTTTTAAAAAGAATTTCTCCTCTAAAATAAATGTGATAAGAATCAAACATCATGAAAAATTTTTTCTAACCTTTTTTAACGCAGTTATATATGTATGTCGTATTGATAGCTACTAAAAGAAAATTTAGAAAAAACATATAAAAGCTTTTTTAATCCATACGAGTATTCATTTTTTCCTTCTTAAATAAAGACACAGTTTCATCAAGATCTAAACAAGGTTGAATATTAATATCCATAAGTCTTCTCCATGGATGCCATTGTTTCCAAATTGTTTCTAAAGAATCTGCACTAACCACAGAATGACCAATGCCATTTTGGATCATGAAAATCCATGAATGAACTTCATAGTTCTCAGGTCTATTTTGAGGTCCTCCTGACTCGTACCAATTAATAAGCATTTCTCCTCCTTCTTCTTGATCTTCACCGTCAGTAAATTCATAAGAAATTAAATATCTTTGCATGTAATTTAAAAATTTTTAATATTTTAGCTTGATCATACAGTATTGCCTTTAAATTATTTGATTGTTAAAAATCTAATAGAGACCTATCTTATCGATGATCCTAAGAATTGAAAAAATCAAAAAGAATATTTTAAGTAATGTTTTGTTTATAAATAAAACCATTTTTGAGTATTTTCAAAAACATGACCTTTTTGTCTGATATGAAGCATGTTAAATTTTGACTTAGACTTTTTCTTACTAAGATCTATAATATTTACTGAAATTATATAGTTGATTAAAAATTTAATGAGTAGTAAGTCAAATAATTCTAATCCAACTGGAAACCTAGATTATGAGAAGATTCTTGAGGAGGAAATAATTAATTCATATGAAAATAAGTTTGAAGCTAATTCTGATATCAATAATAAAAACAAAAGATTTTACAGACTTAAAAGAACGCCTCTTGAAGTAATAAATAGATTATTTTTCTTTTTCTTTGTTGGAAGTTTTATCTTCTCATTTTTTTTAGCTTATTCAGAAAGTAAAGTCTGGTTCATTATTTATTTAATTAGTGCATTCTCATGTATTTTTTATACTCCAAATAGAAAAGCCCTTAAGGAATTAATAGCAGCCTGGCCTAACATTGAAGATCTTATTAAAGGAAGAAGCTTGTGGAGGAAGGATAAGTAAATAATGAATCCAATTAATTCTTTTAAAAAGTGGTTATTAAATATTCTTGTTCCTTATATTGAGGGATCTAAAAAGAAAAAGGAGAAAAAATAATAATGAATGTGTTTGGTTTAGGCATAACAATTGAACTTTTTTTGTTAATTGGAGTTGTGTTTTGGATAAGAAAATTGAAAAGTGATCAGAATAGACAACCCTCCTTATCAAAAAAGATTATCAAAAATCTAAAGTTTTAAAAATTTTTAAATAATAATTTATTTTACAGAGATCAATTGGTTTAGGAAAATTAATTTTCTTTTTGCTCTCACTTTGTATCAAAAATCAGTTAGAACATTGAGATAGTTTTTAATAAAATGACTTTTACAGCTCAAGGCCTTGCTCCAGTAACAAATCCCTTAAATAGTGTTTTAGTGGAAAAGAAACTTATAAATGTTGATCAGAAATTTATTCAACTCGTTTCTTTAGCAGAGGCTTTGCCTAGAACTGAAGTCCTTGAGAGTGGTAAAAGTTATTGGAGAGGTGTTTGCAGAAGTGCAATTTTTAGATTCCCAGATGATCTTGAGATTTTAAAACTAGATGCAAGAAGTTATGTTGATAGGTCCAAAGGGATAATCCAGATAAGATCAGCTGCAAGATTAGGTCAATCTGATTTAGGAGTGAATTTAAGAAGAGTAGAATATTTATTTAAACAATTAGAGAAGATTTAATTAAGTAATTAGTCTGGTTTTTATTTAGTAAGGTTCTTTTTACTGAATAGATGTGCTTTAATTCAAAAGAATATTTGAAGAGCTATGGTAAAAATAATTTTAGTTGCGATTATTGTGGCATTAGTATATTCACAACCTGACCTGCGTTTGACTGTAGCTGATTGGTTAAGATCCGCCTCTAATTTTTTAATTGAGTCAGTAAAAGTAAAACAATAAAAATTGTTTTGAGAGATTTAAATTACACCTGAGACAGAAAGCATTTGTTTAATGCATAAAGCGACAAAAATAAATATTAATATCCGACTAAATATGTATTTCACAAAATTAATAAATTCTTTTAGATACATAATAGAAAAATATTGTGAAATTTTTGAATAGTTAACGATAATAAGAGATATGAAGCTTAGATTATTTGAGTTCTATTTTATTAAAGACTACTTAAGGCCTTGGTTTGGTCTTATTTATTCTTTATTCTTTCTGTTTTTTTTAGGTGCTATTGGGTATCGAATTACAGAGGGATGGGATTGGGGTGATTGCTTATGGATGGTTCTGATCACAATAACCACTATTGGCTTTGGTGAGGTTCAAACTTTAAGTCCTGAAGGAAGAATTATCACTGTTCTTATAATCGTTGGTGGATTAATTTTTATTCAATTTACCTTTCAAAAAGCTGTTAGATTATTTGAATCCGGCTATTTTCAAAGAGTAAATGAATTACGCTTTAAAAGACTTCTAAGAAAAATGGAAAATCATGTAATTTTGTGCGGATATGGGAGGGTAGGTCAGGAAATATCTAATCAAATAAAAACACAAAATATTCCTATTATTGTTGTAGAGAGCGATGAAGATAGAAAAAAGATTGCTGAAGAAAATGGTCTAGAAGTACTTTGTGCAGATGCAACACTTGATGAAACTTTAAAGTTAGCTGGATTAGATAAGTGTAAAAGTTTAGTTGTTACCTTACCTAATGATGCTGCTAATTTATATGTCGTTTTAAGTGCTAAAGGGATAAGAAGTTCAATAAGAGTAATTGCTAGAGCTGGAACGGAAGAAGCAGCTAGTAAATTAAGATTAGCTGGAGCAAGTATTGTTGTTAGTCCTTACATAGCAGCTGGAAGAGCTATGGCGTCAATGGCTTTAAGACCAATAGCTATTGACTTCCTTGATCTGCTTGCAGGAAGTGAATGTGAAATTGAAGAATTTGAATTAAGTAATGATATTAGCCTTTTTGAAACTGCAGAAAAGATAACTCTTTTAGAGCTTGGAATTGGTAAAAAGAGTGGTGCAAAAATATTAGCTATTAAGGAAGATGAAAAGTTAATAACTAACCCAGGAGGTGATTTTTTGCTTCAGCCAGGTCAGGTATTAATTGCTTTTGGAAGTAAGGAACAACTAACTACCCTTAATAGACTTTTAGGAAATCTTGTAGTTTCAGTTGAGCTCTTGAAATAGATACATCAAAATAATTTGATGTTATTATCTTTCAATTTTTAAATTACTTTAAGTCTGTAAATTATCTTATATTTAACAAACTTAGTTCTCATCAGATAATGGGTCTTTTCAAAAAAGCTTTCATTTTTTCTTCTGCTATCTCATTAGTTCTCTCTCCAGCAGCGATTGCTTCAAAAAGATTGAGTGGAGCTGGTGCATCATTTCCTTCGAAAATTTATACCAGGTGGTTTTTTGACTTAGCTAAATCTGGAGGCCCTAGAGTTAATTATCAAGCAGTAGGTTCTGGATCTGGAAGAAAAGCTTTCATAGACGAAACTGTAAATTTTGGTGCATCAGATGATCCTATGAAAGAATCTGATATAGAGAAAGTCAAAAGAGGACTTGTTCAAATACCGATGGTAGGTGGAACAATTGCGTTTGGATATAACTACGATTGCGATTTAAAACTTACTCAAGAGCAAGCAGTTCAAGTAGCAATGGGAATGATAAAAAATTGGAAGGAATTAGGATGTAAGTCAGGTAAATTAACTTGGGCACATCGTTCTGATGGTTCAGGCACGACTAAAGCTTTTACAAATTCTATGGAGGCTTTCTCTAAAACCTGGAATTTAGGTACTGGCAAATCTGTTAAATGGCCTTCGGGAGTTGGAGCAAAAGGAAATTCTGGTGTTGCAGGTGTTATTCAAAATACTCCAGGTGCAATTGGTTATGTAAACCAGTCATACATTAAAGGTAATGTTAAGGCTGCTGCACTTCAAAATCTTTCTAGTGAATTCGTTACCCCCAATACTGAATCAGGCGAAATTGCTTTAAATGGAATAAAGCTTGATAAGAACTTGGCCGGTAAAAATCCAAACCCCACTGCTAAAGGAGCTTATCCAATAGCAACCTTAACTTGGATACTTGCTTATGAAACAGGTAATGGCAGGAATACTAAGGCAATTCAAGATACATTCTATAAATTGCTCAGCGATGAATACCAAGATAAAGCTCCTGCCTTGGGTTTCGTTCCCTTGAAAGGTGAAATTTTAAAAAAATCAATTGAAGCTGTTGGAAGAATAGGTAGATAAATTTTTCAATAGATTTCAAATTATCATGACTTTCATATTCCTTTAACCACTCTTAAAGTCTTTTAAACCATTTAGTAGTAGATTTATAAAGATATTCTTTTTTTAATGGAAGAGAAATTAGCTCTTTTCAAGAATCGAAAAAGATTCGGGATTGAAAAAAATATAGATGTTATTTTTAAGAATACTGCTCTAGTCTTGTCCAGTTTTGTAGCGATCATACTTTTAGGAATTGTTTTAGTAGTCTTTTTTCAGTCATTTGAATCATTCTCAAGGTATGGTCTAAAGTTTCTTGTAACCTCTGAATGGAATCCAGTAAAAGATGAATATGGAGCATTTACTGCAATTTATGGAACATTAATAACCTCTTTTCTTTCATTATTGATAACTATTCCATTGGGGGTAGGAACTGCAATATTTATTACTGAAGATTTTGTTCCTAAAGTCTTTAGGGAAATAATAGGATCTTTTGTTGAACTTTTAGCCGCTAT